>JALSLV010000015.1 GCA_026988115.1 Lysobacterales bacterium
ACCAACAAGAAAAAAGGGAGAAATGAAAATTAAGATGCAAAAACACATGACGGATATACAAAATCAACCGCAAAGAGTGATATCTTATTTTAAGCATCCTAAAATTTCTTATGCTGCATAAATTGAGTGGTAATATCTAGCAGGGTTAATATTAATCGCAGTGATTGTTACTGTTATATTGGGTTTTTATTATATCTCAAATTAAAGTTTAGGTTTATACTCTGCCGATGGGTGCGGCGAATCCTACAAATGTAATTTTGAAAAGTCTGGTGGATTTAATCATTTTTTACTCGTTACTATAGTTATGCAAAGGTCTCTAATAACAAGAATGTGAAAAAAATATCTCAAACAATACCATGACACCTAATGAGATTGCCACGTCGTTCCTCCTCACAATGACATCGTTTTTTTGGATTACCTTGGTTGCTGAAACTTTGCTGGTGAGCAAGCTTACTTTAAGGTTTTTTCTTTGCGGTCTTTGCGACTCCTCTGCGAAACTTTGCGTTCCTTAAACAGCGTTAGCTGTGGACGAAGTCCAAAAAGTTACAATACCTTTAGTTGAATTGAATCCACCCGTTTTCCAACAATAGCATGACACCTAATGAGATTGCCACGTCGTTCCTCCTCGCAATGACATCGTTTTTTTGATTACCTTGGTTGCTGAAACTCTGCTGGTGAGCAAGCTTACTTTAAGGTTTTTTCTTTGCGGTCTTTGCGACTCCTCTGCGAAACTTTGCGTTCCTTAAACAGCGTTAGCTGTGGACGAAGTCCAAAAAGTTACAACACTTTTAGTTGGATTGAATCCACCCGTTTTCCAACAATACCATGACACCCAATGAGATTGCCACGTCGTTCCTCCTCGCAATGACATCGTTTTTTTTGATTACCTTGGTTGCTGAAACTCTGCTGGTGAGCAAGCTTACTTTAAGGTTTTTTCTTTGCGGTCTTTGCGACTCCTCTGCGAAACTTTGCGTTCCTTAAACAGCATTAGCTGTGGACGAAGTCCAAAAAGTTACAACACTTTTAGTTGGATTGAATCCACCCGTTTTCCGACTTTTTTGAGGTAAAAATACAGGGTTGTGATTATTCCGATAAAGCTTGCTAACCACAGACTTGCACTTATTGGGTTACGTGAAAAATGGCTGAGTTGGTAAAAGTTGGTGGCAATAAAGTACGCCAGTCCTGTACTCCAAGTGCCTGAGAATATCGCCCACTTGATTCCTGCCTCGCGTGCAATAGCAGCCGTTGCAGCAACACAAGGGAAATAGAGCAATATAAATAACAAGTAAGCAAAAGCAGCGTATTTATCGGCAAAACGATCACGGATAATGCCAAAGAGTGAATCATTGACGCCTTGGTCTTTGGCTTTGATGGTTGCAAAACCTAATGGGTCAAGAATTAAATCTTTTAATCCGATGGCATTGACTTTGATGGAAACAACGGCATTGATTAAGCCTTGTTTGATGCTTTCGGGTTGTTGGTTTTTATTGTCTTTTTTATCTAATGAAGTGTAAATAGCATCCAGCGTACCAACCACCACTTCTTTGGCAAGAACACCGGTTAATATTCCCACAATGGCAGGCCAATTCCGTTCGTCAATTCCCATCGGTTTAAAGATTGGCACAACGGCTTTTGCCGTCACCGATAACATGGAGTTTTCTGAGTCTTGGTTGCCAAAGGAAAAATCTTTCCCAATCGAATTAAAAACCTGAATCAACATGACCATAATGATGATGATTTTACCTGCGTCCAATAAGAATCCCTTTAAACGTGTCCATGTACCATAAATGAGGTTTTTGAGGGTTGGCAATCGCCAGGGTGGCAACTCGATTAAGAAGGGTTCGGCTTTACCCCGAAGAATAGTTTTTTGTAACATTAATCCTGTCAAAACTGCGATGAGTATGCCTAAAAAATACAGCGCAAAAACAACCAAGGCTGCATTTTGACTAAAAAAAGCAGCGACAAATAAAGCATAAACCGACAATCGTGCACCACAAGACATAAAGGGAGCCATCATGATTGTCACCAACCGTTCTCGGCGTGATGGCAGGACGCGAGTTGCCATGATAGCAGGAACATTGCAGCCAAAACTGACAATCAAGGGAACAAAAGCTTGCCCTGATAAACCAATTTTTTGCATGACGCCATTCATCACAAAGGCTGCGCGCGCCATGTAACCCGAATCTTCTAGCCAGGTTAACACTAAATACAAGAAGCCGATTACAGGAATAAAGGTGGCAACGGTTTGTATGCCTCCACCAATGCCATCAGCTAAGATTACGGTAAGCCACGGTGGAAACCCTAAGGAGTCAAACAATTGATGTCCGCCATTGATTAATACTGCTCCTGTGGCTAAGTCAAAAAAATCAATAAAAACGGCCGAGACATTAATGGCAAAAAAGAACATAACGTACATGGCAAAGAAAAAGGACAACATGCCCCAAAGCGGATGTGTGGTGAGTGTATCGAGTTTGTTTGCTTGTTTGGGTTGACTTTGCGGTTGAGTGACTACTGTTGCACTGATGTTTTTTGCTTTGCTCAGTGTCTCTTCAAAACTTGGTTCTTTAATTGTGTTATTTGTTACTTTGTTGGCAGGTCTATTGTTTCGAGTGGTTTGCTCAATTTTGGTTTTTAATGCTTCAATGCCAATACCCGATGATGCCACCATGGCAATCACTGGGCACTCGAGGACTTTGGCAAGTTTTTCGGTATCAATTAATAGGTTTTGTTGTTGTGCTTCGTCCCACATATTTAAAACGGTGATAATTGGAACATTGAATTCGAGTAATTCTAAAGTTAAAAACAAGCCACGTTCGAGAGAAGTGGCATTAATAACATTAATAATTAAATCAGGCTTTTGTTGCGCCAGAAAATCATGAACATGTGACTCGTCTTGCCCTTGAGATTCGACTGACAAACCGTAAATGCCAGGTAAATCAACCAAATTATAGTCCAATTCATTAAAGTTGATTGAGCAATAAGATGAATCAACGGTTACCCCCGACCAATTCCCTGTTTTTTTGTTTAGCCCTGTGAGTTGATTAAAGAGAGTGGTTTTTCCGCAATTCGGGTTGCCAACAAGAGCAACAAGAGGTTTATCCGTAGTCATCTTGGTAACTTACACCAATGTCACTAGAATAGAATCGAGCAAATCAGCCCCCAAGGCAATATTTCCAAAAGGTGTTTTAATTACTGCGCCGTGTTTATACAGTGCCACCAATTCAATCAACACACCTGTATTTAACCCAAGTATGGCAAGTCTCTTGGAGAGAGACTTAAGTGATTTAAGGCTTTCAACTTTATATTGTTTGCCTGTTTGTGCTTGAATTAATGGTAACAATGGTTTGCTCTAAATAGTAATCATTCTCATTATCAGTTAAATAATTTAGAAAATCAAGCGCTTTTCTATTTTTGAAGAATAATCTTGATAATAGTCAAAATTTGGTTATGATTCTCCTTTTACAAGCCTTTTTAATTGCCATGAAAACACTTCGATATATTGTATTAGCCCTTTTCTTTTTAATCTTAGTTGCGGTTGTTGTTGGTTTATTTTTGCCATCAAAAGTTCACCTTGAGCGCAGTATCGAAATTAATCGCGATAAAGCCACTGTTTTTAAAGTCATTAATGCCCTTGAAAATTTTAATAAATGGTCGCCGTGGTATGAATTAGATATTAATGCTGAGTATATTGTTTCAGGACCAAAGTCAGGTGTGGGTTCAAAACTGGAATGGCACGGTAACGAAAGTGTTGGTGATGGTGTTAATGAGATTATTGAATCGGTTGAGAATGATCACACCAAAACAAAAATGTTTTTTGGCAAATCAGATGCGCCAGCTTATTCTATAATGTCTCTCCAACAAAATGGCGATAAGACCAAGGTCACGTGGGCGTTTGAAAATGATTTTGGCATGAATGTGTTTTACCGTTATTTTGGTTTAGTGATTGAGGACATGATTGCCCCTGATTATGAAAAAGGCTTACAAAAACTAAAAACCTATGTGGAGTCATTGCCCAAAAATGATTTTTCAGCACTTTCTATCGTCACAACACCCGCACAAGCGGTATACACTTTTGAGTCATCTGCAAAAATTGGAGAGGATGATGTTTCAAAAATTATTGGTGAAGCTTACCAAAAGATAATCCGCTTCCTTGTGGCAAACAATATTGAGATGAATGGCACTCCAAAGATAATTAATTTAAATTTTGATGAAAAGAATTTTGAGTTTTTAGCCGCTATTCCTGTTAACAAAAATGATAAGAAGGATGAATCTGCAGCAATAAAATCGATGCAAATGTATGCTGGAAAAGCCGTTAAACTTATTCACAAAGGCTCCTATAAAAACTTTAAAAAATCCTATGAAGTGTTAAACGAATACCTTACTTATAATAAGCTGCAAAGAAATGGTCAATCCTGGGAAGACTACGTGACTGATCCCACCAAGGTTGCAGAAACTGATTTAATAACCTATATCTACCAACCCATCAAGTAATGTTTTCACACAAAAGTGAACGATTAATGTTTCAACCCATTGTTGCCTTAATGGATTCATTATTACCAAGATTTAATGACAAAAATGAAAAGTTTTTGCCTTCTGTTGAGCAGTTAAACCAATACATTTATGCAGTAAACTTAAATAATAAAACTTTACAGTTTATTGCCCAAGACGAGTCGCTGCCTTTTTTGGAGCTTGGCTACGAACAACGCATCTATTTGCATGGTTTGATTGCCACTCGGAATCGTAATTGGCATGATTTTTTTAATGCCTTGGCGTGGTTAAGTTTTCCGAAAATTAAAGCCGCCATAAATGCCGTGCATTATCTAGAACAATCCCAACAGAAAAACTCTCTGCGTTCTGCTCGTCGTGACTTGTTAACCTTATTTGATGAATGTGGCGTGATTATACAAGCGGATGAAAAAATTCATCACTTGATTAGGAATCATAAATGGAATGAGTTATTTATTAACCATAAAAACGCATGGGAAAATGGTCAAATACGAATAAGCACTTTTGGACACGCCATGTATGAAAAATACCAAACGCCTTATATTGGCATGACGGCAAAGGCGTTATTATTGCCGAGTGATGATGTTGAGTGTGATGAGTCTATCGCATCAAAAATTGTAAACAATGAGTTGTTGGTTAAAAAGGGAGAACTTTTTGCCCTGCCTGTCTTAGGTATTCCTGGTTGGCATCAACACCAAGATGAATCCTTTTATGCCAACCAGAATTATTTTAGACCCTAATTAATGGAGGTGTCCTTCACAGCAACTATGTCTCTATTCTTTGATTTTAACGTGTGCTTTTGCTTTTGCCAATTGGGTAAATTTGGAGACCTTTTTAGCCTCTAATGTTTTAACAATCCCTTGGCGGACGTCTTCAAGTTTGGGCGGAAGCAAATCTCTGGTGTCTTCAAGATAAATAATGTGCGCTCCGTATTTGCTGTTTAAAACTTTCTTATATAAAGTTTGTGGTTTTAGTTGTGGCAACACATCACGAAAACTTTTTGGTAACTGTGGCAATTTCACCCAACCCAAATCGCCAACGCCCCGAATATTGGGGTTTGATTTTTTAAAAGAACTTTCAAGCGCTAAATAGTCCTCTTTTGTTTGCAGTTTTTCTAGCTCTTTAATGGCTTGCACTTCGTCTTGGTACATCAATAAATGCAAGTGGTACTCTTTATTTCCTGATTGCTTTGCACCACTTTTATATTCTTCATTTATTTCTGCATCTGTTATCTGATTTTTGCTTAAATAGTCTTTTTTTGCCGCATCGGCTAGTGCTCGAATTTTCAAGTATTCAATGGTGTTTAATTGTTCTGCAGTCAGAGTTAAATTATTCTTGCGGGCAATATTGGCAACCGCCACTTCATTGATTAAATTTTCCATTGCTTGTTTTGTGGTGGAATCATCTGCTTTTTTGATGCCATTTGCTAACAAATAAGCTTTTAATAAATCAGCAGTTATCACAGAATCTCCAACAATGGCAACCGCAGGGGAATCGGGTAATTTTGAATTGTTTTGTTTGTCGCAAGCAAACAAAGTGAGTGCTAAAAGTAACAGTATAAGATTTTTAGTCATAATTAGATAAGCGTAAAAATCATGTATTATACTATTATCTAGCAGAGTGTTAGCATAAAATAGCGTTTTAATTTTGTTTAACTCAATATGAAAGAAGTTACTATTTACCATAACCCTCGTTGTTCTAAGTCGCGCCAAACACTGGAACTTTTACAACAAAAGAATCTATCGCTAACCGTTGTCAAATACCTGGAAACGCCACCACCACATGCGGAGTTGGAAAAAATTCTGACTAAGCTTGGAAAAGAACCCAGGCAAGTGATGCGAAAAAACGAAAAGGAATACAAAGAGAACAACATGAATAATGAAAGCCTTTCAAGAAAAGACTTAATTGCCTTAATGCATGAATATCCAAAAGTCATTCAGAGACCTATTGTGGTTTGTGGCAATAAAGCAGCCATAGGACGTCCTCCTGAATCTGTGCTTGCTATTCTCTAATGGCGACGATTAACGTATTGGTTCTTTATTACAGCAAACACGGTAACACCAGTAAAATGGCAAAACTAATTGCGCGTGGTATAGAATCTCAAGAAAACACCAATGCAATTATTCGCACAGTTTCATGCAGTGGAGATGAAGACTTTCAACCCAAAGACGCATTGGTAAGTCAAGAGGATTTAACGCTGTGTGATGGGCTGATTTTAGGCTCTCCTGCTCGTTTTGGCAATATGGCAGCACCACTCAAAACTTTTATCGATGATACAGGGCTTGCGTGGTTTTCAGGAACGCTAAGCAACAAACCCGGTGCTGTTTTCACTTCGAGTTCAAGCCTTCACGGAGGACAAGAGGCCACTTTATTATCCATGATTGTGCCACTATTGCATCATGGAATGTTGATTGTTGGATTGCCTTATACGGAAAAGTCCTTGTTATTAACGCAAAGCGGTGGCACGCCCTATGGAGCAAGCCACTGGTCAGGCAATGAATCAGAAAGAACCATTGATAAGCATGAAAAAAATCTTTGTATTGCTTTAGGAAAACGTGTAGCAGTGATTGCAAGAAAGCAAAAAACCGCCTAAATGGCGGTTTTTTAAATCGAAACTATGGTTTAAACCCTTACTTCTATTTTCTGTATTTATCGACTTGTTTTTGGTAGTCCAAAGTTTCTTGTTCATTGTAGTGTTTTGCTGAGCTAATTACATACACATCGTCCCAGCGTTGCCCCCTCAATAAACCACCGTATTTATTGGTTTTTGCTAATTGTGAGTTGGCTATGTAATAGATTCCTCCATCAAAAACCGCGCCCGAAGAAGGGTTGTTGAATTTGGGGTGTGCCGATTCTATTGGAAAGACATTGCTTACTACCAGTTTGGTTTTATTCAACTGTAAACGCATGACTCGCTCGGGTTTATTACCTGCTTGAATAATAATTAAGCCATTGTCATCATAAATAATTTCACTAATCCCTGCCAATAAAAGAGCCGGCGTGTTTTCAATAAGGTAAGTTTTCTCTTTAGGCAAGTCGATAACCAGTATGCCTTTTTCTTCATCCGTAACATACAAAAATCTTCCGGTGTCATCAGAAGTCATTTTTCGCAACCCTTCAAACCCTTGAGCTTTGAGCACTAACAAAAATTCACCTGTTTTTTGGTTAAGTTCTAGTATGCTGTTTCGTATGGATTCTAAGACATATAGCTTGCCATTTTTTGCTAAATGAATAGTGGCAAGCAAGTAAGGCTTTGACTTTTCAGGCAAGAGAAAAAATTTGATGAGCTCGCCTGTTGTGAGGTTGTATTTAAAAATTCCTGCAAGCCCTGCAGACTCTTTAGAAAGTTTTGTGTATTGAGAAATTGCTGCACTTGCTACCCAAAGCACATTGTTTTTAGCATCAACTTCTAAATCTATCACCGACCAAGGACCGCTTAAACCCCCTTGGGTTGGCTCAATAAGATTGCTAATGTCTCCATTATTTTCAACTTTAATCACTCGTCCATCTCGTAATGAACCCATTAAGAATCGGTTGTTTTTAGAATCAACCACCAAGGTTTCAAATAATAAACCGCTAAAAGATTTATCTATTTTGAAAACCTCTAGACCTTCTCCAAAGTGGGTGTTGTTGGCTTCTAAATTTTCTTTAATATACTTAAAAACAGGAAAGGACTTGATGTTATCAAAGTTTTTGTTATTCGCAACATCGTAATAAAGTCCTTGTTTTTGTAGAGCGACCAAGGCATTAAATGCTGCGCTTTTATTGTTCGCTAACGAGTAAGCTTGTGCAAGTTTGTATTGGAAAAGGGGAATGTTTGGTTTGATTTTACTTAGTTTTTCTAAAGCTTTTACTTGGTTTTTAAAATCGCTTTTTTTAAAAGCAATAGCCGAAATCTTTAAAAGTTCTGGAGCTGATTTTGCGTTATTTATTTTTAATTCAACATCTGTCGGAGCGGCTTTTTCTATAAATTGAGCTTGACAATTTAATGTCAGGACTATGAAGCTCATTATCATTAATTTTTTCATAATTTATCACTGTGTTTTTAAGTTGTTTCGTATTTCGGATGTTAAGACCAATGTTCGCTAAGAAGGTTCATCTTTATAGCCGCTTAATTCTTCGGCATTAAATGCGACGCCTAAACCCAAGGCAATTCTATTCACAAAATTAAAATATGCAACGATTAAAGTCATATCTAATATATCTTTGTCTGATAAGCCTTGTTGTTTGAGCAAGATTAAGTCTTGCTGAGACTGTTGACCAGGTTTTGTGGTGAGTTTATGTGCATAATGGCAGATACTCATTAAGCGTTTAGGTAAGGACGCTTGGCTATAATCTTGTTTGATTTGTTCTAATAAGCATTCGTCTTTAATGTACCTTGAGAGTGACTCGGCATGATGGTTAACACAATATTCGCAATTATCTGCACGTGAGACTACAACCGCAATGCACTCTCGTTCTTGGCGCGTCAGCCCTGATTTCCCAAACATGATGGCCATGTACAAATCCAAATGAGCTTTTAATGCATCTGGATTTAACGAATGAACTTTCAATATATTTGAAATTTTACCTCGCGATTTAATTAAATCATCGTAGATGGGTTTTAGTTTTTCATCCGCATCTTCTCTGTCTATTTCTTCTATCCAACTCATAATAGGTGTAATTTTTATCAAAGCTTATTATTGTAACCTAGAAAGCTGTATTATTAGTTGTATTAAGAATAAAATGAAGCAACCTTTTTTATTAGACAGCTATGAAAATTAAAAACGACCTATTGCTTCGAACTCTGCGCCTTGAAAAAACCGAGAGAACACCCGTATGGATAATGCGCCAAGCTGGACGTTATTTGCCAGAATACCGAGAAGTGCGCGCCCAAGCAGGTGATTTTATGACGATGGCACGAAACCCTAAAATGGTGTGTGAGGTGACGTTGCAACCACTCAGGCGTTTTCCTTTAGATGCTGTTATTATTTTCTCCGATATTTTGACTATTCCAGATTCGATGGGGTTGGGTCTATACTTTGTTACTGGGGAAGGTCCTAAGTTTAAGAAGCCAATAGTAACCGAAGCCGATGTTGATGCGTTGCCTGAAATTGATGCTAAAACGGATTTGAAATATGTAATGGATGGGTTAAAATTGACTTCCAAAACATTAGAGGGTGAAGTTCCTTTATTAGGGTTTTGTGGTTCACCTTGGACGTTGTTGACTTATATGGTTGAAGGAGGAAGCTCTAAGACTTTTGCAAAAGCCAAAGCTTTTTTGCTTAATCAATCAAAAGCTGCACATAAATTATTACAAAAACTCACCGATGCCAGTATTGATTACCTTAACCAGCAAATTGCCAGTGGAGCCAATGCGGTACAGGTTTTTGATTCTTGGGGCGGGTCTTTATCACCTGCGATGTATGAAGAGTTTTCTTTAGCTTATATGAAACAAATTGTCGATGGAGTAAAAGCAGTCAATCCAGAGATACCCGTTATACTGTTTTCAAAAGGTGTTCAGCATAATTTAGCCAAAATGGCAGAAACCCGAGCCGATTGTCTGGGGGTTGATTGGACAACCGATTTGTCCTTGGCAAGAGAATTAACAAAAGGAAAAGTAGCTCTTCAAGGAAACCTTGATCCTTGTGTGTTATACGCGAAGGATGAAGTTATCGAAAAAGAAGTTAAGCGAGTGCTGGATTCTTATGGTGAAGGAGCTGGTCATGTTTTTAACTTAGGTCATGGAATGCACCCCGATATGAAACCTGAAAAATTGGGCGTTCTTATTAATGCGGTAAAAAAATATTCACAACAATGATTTGTAAACTAGATGAAATAGCTAACATTAGCCCTGATACATGGCATGAGTTTTCATTGCAATTGGATTCTGGCTTGACATCCATAATGCTCATTTACACAAAAGGTAAGTGCCACGCATTTAAAAACTCTTGCCCTCATCAAGGGCGCCGAATGGACTATTCATTGGGTAAATTTTTAACGACACCGCAAGGCAATCTTGTTTGCCCTGCTCATGGTGCAGAGTTTAAACCCGATTCAGGTTTATGTGTTAATGGACCGTGCTTAGGCGAGTCCTTGCAAGAAGTTCACCTTGAGATTAATGATGGGTTGGTTTTTGCCATTATTGAATAACTCATTTTTTTTATTGCTGATTCGATACGGCATAGTTGGCGTTGTCGCTAGCCTTTTTCATGGAATCATCTCTTATTCATTAGTTGAGTTTTTGCACATTGATTTTATGATAGCCCACTTTGTGGGTTTTATTTTTGGTACCATCACAGCCTATTTAGGGCATTATTTCTATTCTTTTAAAGATCAGCGAAACCATAAGCAGTTATTTTTTAAGTTTTTACTTATTTCTGTTATTGCTTTTTTTATCCATGAGTTCGGTGCCTACTTTTTAGTAACACAAGCACACTTTAACTATAAATCTCAAGTTCTGCCCTTTTTACTGGTTGTCGTTCCGGTCTTTACCTTTGTGCTTAATCGTTTTTGGGTTTTCTCAAATTCTCCCACATTTAAGTGATAAAGATAAGCCTCAATGACAAGAGGTTTAAAGTGGTAACCATTATTTTGATAGGAGCAATTAAATTCATTGCTTGGAATAAATATTTTCATTGTTCTGTTTTAATTGAAAACATGAATGATAAAGTGTAATTGTGTCACAATTATGTCTTTTTCATGCTCTTTTATTTAGCAGAAACTAAATTAATATTTACTATATTAGCAAATATTAATATAATAGTGAGGATTGAAAATAGATGATATTATGGAAACAACACAATCTGAACACCGTTCTTTTGCTGATTTAAAGGAGCACGCGTCAAAAGCAGCACGAATGCTTAAAACGTTATCAAGTGAGTCTCGGCTGATGATTCTATGCGCATTGGAAGAACGCGAATATTCAGTAACAGAATTACACCAACAAATTGGTTTAAGTCAGTCGGCATTAAGCCAGCACTTAGCCACGCTTCGTCGTGAAGGCATGGTTAAAACGCGCAGGGAATCGCAAGTCATTTTTTATTCCCTTGCACAGCACAACACCACCCGCATAATAGAAGTGCTCAGCGACTTGTATTGCCCAACCTCTTATTAATTATCATGATAGATTATCCACAACTTGTTATTAATGCGCTTACAAAAGTTGAAGAAATTTCGGTTAATCAACTCTCATTAAAACAGCAACAAGGCAAAGTAAACCTTATTGATGTCAGAGAAGAAAACGAAGTATTAGAAGGAGTTATACCTGGTTCTGTTTGGATTCCTCGTGGACTACTTGAGTTTCAAATTGTGGCTATTAGCAAACAACTCGGATGGAATTTTGATGATGAGGTTTTTATTTGTTGTCGATCAGGCAACCGTTCTGCCTTAGCGGCATTATCTCTATTGGAAATGGGATTTAAAAAACCAATATCGGTTGCGGGCGGTTATACTGCGTGGCGAGATACGGGTTATGCCTCGACTAAAGAAATGCTTCATTTTTGACCTCTACCCAAATCCTGATAGAGAAATCTTATCACCCTTTTAACTTATGGAACATTTGCCTTCGAGTTTGTAATTTTTCCAATGAGCAATAGTTAATAAAAAACCACCCGTTGCAAAAATGATAGATTCACTGATAATGGTGAGGTATTGCTCGAAAATTGTTCCGCCCAATAAAAGTAAAATGCCAACACAGGCAAGAAATAAAACCGACTTGTTTTTGTGTTTTGTATACCCTCTGCCAATACTCCAAGCAGCGATAAATAAAATAAAGCTTATCCAGGCCCAGCCATGTCCAAAGTGTGCCCACTTAGGAATAATAGGGGCAATACTCAACAAAATAGGCGCAACAGCGCATTGAACCGCACAAACGAGTGAAGCAATTATTCCGATAAGGTCAGAAATTGAGCGTGACTTTCTAATGATAAAACCATACTTAAATTAAGGAGTTGGTATTATTGGGGTTGTTTGCTTGCTTTACAAGAAAGAAGTCGAAATTTGAACTATTGTTACATTTTTAAAAAATGTATATTTTTCTGTTAAACTAATGCAATCATTAATTTAGTAGGAGACATAAAATGGAAGAAGAAACAATCAAAGAGGCCGCTGCAGAAAGTTTAGGCATACTTGAAACAATTCAAACAAAAGTTATGGGGTTTATCAATAACCCTGAAGCACTTTTAGCCATTGCTTTAAAATTGATTACTGCATTCCTGATTTACTGGATAGGTAAAAAAATTGCCCGAGTTATTTCAAACATGGTTGCCAAAGGCTTAAGTAAAACAAATTCAGATCCTATTCTAATTAATTTCTTAAAAAACTTTGTTTACTATATTTTATTGGCGGCAGTAGTCATTGCAGCACTTGGTCAACTTGGAGTTAAAACCACATCGTTATTAGGCATGTTAGCTGCGGCTGGTTTGGCTATTGGTTTAGCATTAAAAGATTCTCTATCGAACTTTGCTTCAGGAGTGATGATTGTTATGTTTAGACCGTTCAAAATCGGAGATTTGGTTGAGATAGCTGGTCACACAGGTGATGTTGAAGAAATTAAAATCTTCAGTACAATATTAAAAACAAAGGATAATCGCCAAATTATCATTCCAAATAGTCAAGTTACGGCTGACCCAATAATAAACCACACTGCCAAGCCAATACGCCGTGTTGATATTGCTATGGGAGTGGGTTATGACGACGACTTGAAAAAAGCACGTAATATAATGATGAAGGTTATGGAAGATCATCCGCTTGTTTTGCAAGAACCTGCTCCATCCATACTCATGACTGAATTGGCTGATAGTTCGGTAAACTTTTCAGTGCGGCCTTGGTCAAAAACAGGTGATTATTGGACTGTTTATGGTGAATTGTTAGAGCAATTTAAAGGTGAACTTGAATCCGGTGGTTGCAGTATTCCTTACCCACAATCTGAAGTCTATTTACATAAAGTTGGCTAGATATATAATTATAAAAAAGCAAGGCATCTTGGATGCCTTGCTTTTTTTATGGAAATTATTTAATAACCTTGATATTCAACTCAAATTTATAATTGTCTTCATTAGAGACTAACGAGGCAGGCTTGCCATTTATTGCTAAAAGACTGGGTGTTAAGTTAATCTTTTGTCCGTCGATATAATAGGTTATATCAAAATCCAACATAAACTTTTCTTTGTCTACTTGGTTGACTGTAATTTTAACATCTTCTTTTTCTTTGCCAAAGTTAAAGTTACGCGTTTCATTTAGCGAGGAAATAATGTTAGTTTCAATACTTCTATGATCTTGTGAAGAAACAACTTTATTGCCATTCTTATCAACTTTACCTGAATACTCGAAATGATAATAAATATGTGAATCAAGAATGATTTGAACCTGATTTGGCTCTAAATTGGTCGCTATTTCATCTCCATTGCTGCTGTTTGATGAAATAGATTGCGTGCTAATTAATAAGCTAATGACTAAAGGGATAAGTGCCGTTGAAAAGATAAGAGATTTATGTTTTTTATTCATTTTAGTGTCCTGATTTAATTTTTTAATGCGCAGCAAGTTAATGTTTTGTTTTGTAAAATAACTTAATACTAAGTTGTTTTTACTGTTTTTATGAGTGCCTAATAACAGCCCTGCCAAGTCTTTTTGGTAGGTTTGTTTGCCGATTTTTAAAGCGGTTTTTTCATCACAGTTCAATTCAATAAATAGCCGTGACTGCCGTGCTAAGGGCGGCACCAATGGATTCCACCAAAGCACCCTTTGAATAAAGGCGATTATAACGGTATAAATTGTATCGTGTTGTTTAATGTGTTGAATTTCATGGCTTAATACACTCTCAAACGGCCTTGTATTTTTAAGCGAGCTGTTAATAAATATTTTTGGTCGAATGATTCCAAAACAAAAGGCACCATCAATTTTATCCGACAAATATACCCTTATTCCCCAAATAGTTTTATAAAACTGACGGTTAAGTGTTTTAACTTTTTGCTGTAACTTTATAACATCATGGATGAAAATAATTAAACCTAAACTTGAGAGAACAAATAAAACTTGCAAGAGATTTACCGCTGTTTTATCACTGATAGTGGTCACAAGAGTTATTTTGATTGATTGCCTAAATTCATCCAGCACTGGTAATAAGGGTGTGTAATCAGCACTTGCGAAATAGTTATTAATGACATCATAAGGAATCAACCAGCTCAACAAGGCAATAAAAACAAAACGAAAACTCACCCGCGAGGGTGCGGATTTTAATTGACTGATATAAACAAAAGTCAATAAACTGATAATGACATTAATACTAAAATACTGATACATTATTTACCTCTTTTATCAATAATGGATTGTAAATAAATAATATCATCATCTGTGAGGGTTTCATCTTCTAATAAGTGATTCATCAAAAGTCGTGGATTACCCGCAAACACTTTATTAATAAATTTCTTTAACAAAGGTTTTTGCATTTCATTTTGATCCGCACTTGGAGCATACACAATAGTGCGACCATAATTTTTTATGCGCTGGATTGCGCCTTTTTCTTCCAATCGGTCAACAATGGTTTTAACCGTCGAATAAGTCACAGTCTTGTTTTCTAAAATCAACTTATGCAACTCAGGAGCGGTTGATTCCTTGAGTTTCCACAAAAGCCCTAAGACCTCCAATTCAAATTCTGATAACTTCATAACTCTACAATTGTCATTAATATGATTTAATTGTAGCGATATATCTACATATGTCAAGAACAATATTATTAAATTACTTTCACCCCGAAGTCGTTGCGTGATATATTTTAATCAGAACCGCTGGAATTTATAACATCTGTTATGCAGGTGAGGGTTAAATGACTTGTTTTATCTTCTGGGTGACCTTATTGTTTAATGATACTTTTATTGATTTAACACTTGTTTCGCAAAAAATTGATTTGTTTGTTCTAACATCGTAATACAAACACAATTACATATACCGCGCATTAAAAATTGGCTATATAAGGAAAATAGCCTCGTCATTGTGTTTTTATCCGCTGGTTTTATAAAAAGGATGACTATACAATTCTAGCGGGTGTTTTATTGTAGCTTAATGCTGGTATTGGGGCAAATGTTTTGAGTTTAACCGCTAACACAACAATCTTTTGCATGAAGCTTAATCTCATCTTTTTCACTGGTCGCTTTTTGTTTAATAAAATCCTTATCGGCAAATTGAATGCCTGAGTATTTTTTGATAAAGCGTCCTGCCAGTATTTCGCCTTGTGCTTCTAATCGGGTGAGTTCATAAACTGCATCGTACCAGTTGAGGGGCAGTTGTTCTTGGGTGAAGTTGGCTTTGCATAAAATGCCGTAGCGATTGAGCAAAATTTTGACCATGGCTTTGTTGTCAGATGTTGCAACTTTTGCTGCAACGCTCCATCTGCCCATCATGTCTAAAAAGGAGGTTGAACTGCGTGATTTTTTTACGTATCTTCCGCGTTGTGCTGGCGATAAGGAGAATAATCGCAAGGCACTGACACCATCACAATAGATTGCACCGAGTTTGATGAGGTGAATCAGGGTGTTTTCGATTTCCAACAACATGCAGTTGAGTTGCTTTTGCATGTCGCTGGCATACATGGCTCCGTGTGTTTGGATTAATTCGATTATTTTTTGTCCTTGAGCGGTGAGTTGTTCGGGTAGATATTCGCTTGTAGGGAATAATTCAATATTTTGCCTTTGCAAAAATGTGATGGGTGTGTTTTTTATGCTGGCGATGCCGTTGTTGCTGATTTGCGTATTTGCGGTGATGCGTTTGAAGATAAATTGCCCTGAATAACAGAGTTGATCGAGCATAAAGCTTTGGTAATCTTTTACCCGTGGTTTGAGCAAATGTTCTTCCCAAATGCTTGCAGGGGCACAAAAGCCTTCGAGCAGTTTTAATACCTCGATTAAACCATCCATGCCTTGGTGGTTGGCAAAATGTTTGTGGATTAATTTTTGTTGGTAAGTTTTTGGTGAAATTAACTCATGTGCGTTGCGTTTTTTGTAATGCGATTGTTTGCGGATGCGTGCCAAGATATGGCGTTCACACCAGTATTCTTTTTTGTTTTCGTATTCATCTTCTCTAATGATTTTGAACACCTTGCCTTGGGTTTCCAGCAATAATAAGGCTTGCAACAAACTACTGGCTGATACCATGAGGATTTCTTTTAAATCCTCAAAAGCGGTGAAACCGATGGTTTCGAGTTTCATAAAGGTTAGTTTGGCGAGGTTTTGGGTGTAGTTTTGTTCGTCTATTTCTTGGTAGATGGATTGTATGAGTTTTTTGTTTTCGGTTGTGAAGTAGATGTTATTTGAACCTTCGTCATTGCGAGGGAGGAACGACCGTGGCAATCTGTTGGTTTTATCATAATGTTCGGGAGATTGCCGCGCTGCGCTCGCAATGACGGCTATCTTTTTGTCTTTTAACAATGGCTTTAAATCGTCTTTATTTTCTATTTCTTCTTCTAGCATTAATCCAGCAAAATGTATCGCTTCGTGCAATTCATCGGCATTGCGTTTGAAGGGTATGACGGTTGAATTAATTGATTGAATAACGGTTTTATTTAAATTCTGCGAGGGATAGGACGCCAGTGTATCGCTTAATTCTTTGCTGCGAACGGCATTGGTGCGGCGTTCTTCGGCGGGTGCATCGTCTAAAAAGGCGTAGTTGCGGGCGTTGATTATGGCAAGTGAAGCCGGCGATGGTGTGTTGGCATCGACAAAACTGACCTTAACTTTGTTGTCCTTAATGTCTTGCAATAATTGTTTTAGCCCGTCAATATCCATCAAAACGCGTATGCAATCGCGTATCGCTTGGGTGACCAAGGGATGGTCGGGGATTTCACGGTCGCCTGCGAGGTTTTCAGGGCAGGCGATTTGATCGGGGAATAATTGTGCAATCAAATCCTCAGCATTGCTGCGTTGAAATTGTGCTGGTACACGTTTGCCACCGTTTCTGCGTCTGATGGCTAATGCAATGGTGGCATTCCAACGCCATTGGCTTTCAAATATCGGTCGATCGAGCAAGGCTTGGATCAGTGTGTATTCGACCGTTTGTGGAGTGATGTAATTGATAATCGTGCTTAAATCAAAACTGTGGCTTTCGCTTAAAGATAATATCAAGGTGTTTTCATCGGCAGCAGCTTGTAGTTCAAAATTAAAATTGCGGCAGAATTTTTTCCGCAATGCCAAACCCCACGCTCGGTTTAAGCGTGAACCAAACAGCGAATGAATGACCAAATGCATGTCATTGTTTTCATCAAAAAAGCGTTCCACCACGATGTGATTTTGACTTGGCACCGCACCCAGAACTTTTTTGGTTTTTGCCACGTATGCCACCAATTGTTCGGCAGCTTGGCTGGCAATGGCGTATTTTGTTTCAATTTCAGTTGGGATATTGGACAAATCTAGGGTTAAATCCGATACGGCTTTGGATAACTCGTCCGAACGCCACATGCTGACCCCAAACCAAAAGGGAATATTGGGCGGTTGCCCGTGTGCATCTTCGACAAAAACAATGCCTTTACCCGTTTCGATTTTTAAAATTCGGTAGGAATGATTGCCCAAGATAAAGATATCGCCAGGCAAGGATTCAAAGGAAAAATCCTCGTTTAAAGAACCAATTTTCATGTCTTCGGGCAATAATCGCACATCAAAATCAAACTGGTCTGGGATGGTTCCACCATTGGTAATCGCTGTTAATCGTGCCACTTTGCGTGGACGCAGTTGATCGGTGACTTTGTCGTGAAAAATCATCGCTGTTTGTCGTTGTCTGTTGCCACCATAACCGACTGATAACATTTCAATAACTTGGTTAAATTCAGCCTCGCTCATGTCTTGGTAGATGTAATTATCGCTCAACAAATGGAATAATTGTTTTCTATCCCAGTCGGCCATGGCGATTTCTGCGACAATTTGTTGTGCCAAAACATCAAAGGGCTTTTGAGGAAACAAAGTGGTATCCAATTGTTTGTTCAGCACCGCATATTTTAACGCGGTCAATTCCAGCAAATCATCAATAGTGGTGGCAAACATCAAGCCTTTGGGGGTCTTATCCAAAGAATGACCCGAACGCCCTACTCGCTGCAAAAATCCCTGAATATTACCAGGAGAACCAATCTGGCAAACGCAATCAATATCACCGATATCAATACCCAATTCCAGCGAAGCGGTGGCGACCAGTGCTTTAAGCTTGCCCGCTTTTAAATCTTGTTCGGCTTTTAAACGGTGTTCTTTGGCAAGTGATCCATGATGCGATGTAACTAATTCATCACCGATGATTTCAGCGAGGTTTTTAGCCACACGTTCGGACAATCTGCGGTTATTGACAAAAATAAGCGTGGTTTTGTGCGAATTTATCACTTCTTTAAGTCTTTTATACACCTCGGCCCATTGTTCATTGGACATAATTGCATTCAAGGGCGAATCAGGAATTTCAACCGATAAATCCAAATCGCGTTTATGCCCCAAATTTACAATATGCGAATTTTCCTTATGCAAGACAAAATCACGCATACGTTCAATCGGTTTTTGCGTGGCAGAAATAGCGATGCGTTGGGGTCGCTGTACACATAAGGCTTCCAGTCGTTGCAAAGACAAGGTCAAATGTGCCCCACGTTTGGAATTGGCAACTGCATGCACTTCATCAATTATCACGGTTTTTATCGTACCTAAAATCGCACGCCCCGAATGAGCCGTTAATAAAGTATAAAGTGATTCAGGCGTTGTCACCAAGATATGCGGTGGCTTTTTACGGATTTTATTACGTTCATTTTGAGTGGTGTCACCTGTCCACGTGGCGGCTCGGATATTTTTATTGTAAAATAATTGATTGAGTTGCTCTAAAGGTTTTTCTAAATTGATTTTGACATCATTGGATAAGGCTTTAAGCGGCGAAACATACAAAACCGATAATCCTTTGCTGTCCTCTTGGCTAAACAACGTATTCAGAGCATACAAAAAAGCCGCCAAAGTTTTACCCGAACCCGTAGGCGATGAAATCAACACATCTTGACATTGACTAATCGCCTGCCACGCTTGAGTTTGCACAGCCGTTGGTTGTTTAAAGGTTTGGCTAAACCAATCAACCACTTTGGGGTTAAAAATTGTGTGCCAGTTTGGTTTTCCTTTCCCCATTTATTTTTTTAGTTTTGTCATGCTTTTATGGGTTAACAGGGATTTCATTTGATTAATGGCTACCTTATTTAATTGAATTAACCTTTGGCTTTGTTCAAGTTGCTGTTCGATTAATAAAGCGTTGATACTTTCTAAATTACTCAAAACAACCAGTTGTTCGATAGTGGCTACATCTCTTATATTCCCTTTTTGTTGTGGGTTATTCTCTCGCCATTGTTTGGCTGTTTGCCCAAATAGAGCCACATTGAGCAAGTCGGCTTCATTGGCATAAATCAAATTGATTTGAGATTTATTTAATATATTAGGAATAAGGTTGTTTTTTATTGCATCTGTGTGAATACGATAATTTACTTTTGTCAATGTTCTCTTAACATCCCATTCAAGCTTATTTATTTCTTGTTGCTTGAGTCTTTGAAATTCTTTAATGAGAAAAAGTTTAAAAACAGGACTAACGGCTGAGCCAAACTCAAAGGCAATATCTTTGTGGGCATAAGTCCCTCCGTATTTGCCTTTTTTGGTAAAAAGTCCAATAGCATTGGTTGCCTCAACCCATTTGGATGGACTCAGAACAAAACTATGCAAACCCGCATTTATTTTAAAGTGGTCGAATTCGACCACTTTAAAATCTGGATTATATAATTGCTCCCATGTGCCCAAAAACTCAAGCGTTGCTCTGTTGCGAATCCAGTTTTTTATAATATCAGCAGCTCGTGCATCTCCGGCTTTTGCTTTAGCCATATCTGTTATACAAATATAATCAGACTGCTTCGTCAAGTTAATGATAATTCCTTGAACTTCTATTTGTGTATTTTTTGTCATGACGTGAGCATTATAGCAAATACCGTGAAAGTATGACATCCTTGGCTAAACCAATCAACCACTTTGGGGTGAAAAATTGTGTGCCATAGATGAGTCATATGCTTAACCTGAATATTTCATGCAAGAATGGAATTTATGGAAAAAATGGAAAAATAGATTGGATAAATATCGCTTCATACCTAGTTATTCTTAGGTTGTAAGCGATTTTATTCAAGATATGAAGCCATTTTTTTCATAAAACCATTCATGTACAAACTGTAACCGTAATAATGTTGAACTAAGCAATTGAAATATATAATAAATATGCCTGTTTTATGCCACTTGTATGAAATATTCAGGTTAATCTTTCACAACTAAATAACCACTAAAGGACAATTTCTATAATTTACGATTGAATAAGTCTCGGTTTGGGCAGTAAAATCACCAGCATAAACGACAAATCCTTTTTGTGCTTTTGGCGTTAGTTTTTGAAACTTATGGATAGATTTGGCAAATACTTTATTAAATGTTGCTGCGGATTTAATTTCAATTGGAATAAGTTGTGAGCCTTTTTTATAGATAATATCAACTTCTAAACCATTGGAATCTCTAAAGAAATAGATGTTTGGGTTCAGTCCTTGGTTATAACGTGCTTTCATTAATTCGAGTACAATTAAATTTTCAAAAATACTGCCAATCAATGGGTCTCTACCTATGATATTACCTGAATCTATATCCAACAAATAAGCCAACAAACCCGTGTCATTGAAATATATTTTTGGTGATTTTATCACTCTTTTACCAAAATTTTCAAAATAGGGTTCAAGTTTAAAAATAATAAATGAAGCTTCTAAAACCGATAGCCACTCTTTTAAAGTAACAGCAGATACGCCAATATCATTGGATAATGAGTTATAGTTGATTACTTGCCCAACACGCCCTGCTAGAAGTTTCAAAAACTTTTCAAACAGCGACACATTTTTTAAATTAATTAACTGTCTAACATCGCGTTCTATGTAGGTACTATAATAATTCGCATAGGCTTTTGTCGGATTGAGTTTATCTTGATGAACTCTAGGGAAAAACCCTGTATATAAAAGTGTATCTCTTGATTTGAATGTGGTCAGTTGAGAAGCTTCTGCAATAGTGAACGGTAATAAAGTTAATAATGCCGTTCTTCCTGCTAAAGATTGAGAAATTTCTGCCCTTAATTTGAGTTGATGGGAACCGGTTACTATAAATCGTCCTTCGCTGTTATCTTCATCTACCAATGCTTGAAGGTATGACAGTAATTCTGGCACACGTTGAATTTCATCAAATATGGTATTTTTATTGTACTTTTTCAAAAAACTACGCGGGTCTTGAATGGCAAATTGTCTAATATCAGGATCTTCCAATGAGCAATAAGAATAATCAGGAAATGTCATCTTAGCCAGAGTTGTTTTCCCTGACTGCCTTGGACCTATAATTGTAACAACAGGATACTGACTAGCAACCTGTCTTAATTCTTGGGTTATTTCTCTTTTAATCATGTTACAATAATAATTCAAAAGCATGAATATGTAAAGATGAACTTTATTTATTCATGATTGTAAACGGGTTTTAACGATTTAATCAGGCTAAGAACTGGTTGTTGAATAGCCACCCTAATAATAAAACAAAAATGCTACTCAAGGAAATCCAAAGGACTAGGAATATTATTTTTGTTCAAATCTTTAATGACATGCATATAAATCATAGTAGTTTCCAGACTCTTATGCCCCATTAAATCCTGAATGGTACGAATATCAATACCATGTTGCAAAAGATGTGTCGCGTAAGAGTGTCGAAAGGTGTGAGAAGTCACTTTTTTATGAATGCCACTTTTGGTTACGGCTTTTTTAATATTACGAGCCAAGGTATTCTCTAAAACATGGTGGCGTCTAATAACGCCTGTTTTTGGGTCTTTTGACACATCCTTCATGGGAAACAAATATTGCCATTTAGTTTCAAAAGGTGCATTGGGGTATTTTTTAGCCAAAGCATAGGGCATAAATACCGTGCCATGCTTGTTTTTTAAATCAATTTGATGGGTGGTTTCTACATGTTTGACTTGCAGTAACAATTCATCCTTGATTTTTTGTGGTATCGGCACACTGCGATCAGCTAAAGACTTAGAGTCCCAAATAATAACTTTGTTAAAGCCAAAATCAACATCCTTGATCCTCAAGTTTAAGACTTCGTTCAATCGTAATCCACAACCATACATGGTTTTTACAATCAATTGATATATGCCCGTTAAATTATCCAAAATAGCACCAACCTCAAACTCGGTTAAAACCACAGGAATCCGAATACGTTGTTTAGCACGTAGAGCCTGAATGTTTTCGTCCTTGAGATTGATGTTTAAGACTTTCTCATATAAAAAAAGGATGGCGTGAAAAGCTTGGTTTTGTGTGGTTGGACTGACCTTTTTGTTTACTGCTAAAAAGGTCAAAAAAGCCTCAATCTCAACTTTACCCATATCTTGAGGATGGCGTTTTTTGTGAAAGAGAATATACCTTTTAACCCAACTGGCATAAGAGTCCTCTGTCTTCGGGCTGTAATGCATCACCCTAATTTTATCTCGCAATCTGTCTAATAATTTTCTTGCCATAAATGCACTTTTAACGAGTTATCAACAATTATCAGCCTATATTGCATGGATAACTCTAATATTTCAATTTAAACCGCACTAAATAATTGATAAATTTAGTGAATTTAAGTAATATTACTCCAATTTAATAGAATTAGGGTAAATAAGCACGATGGAAAAACTAAATAAAAAGCGTTATTCCAACACAATGCACCCTAATAATTGTTATGTGAGTGGAGGTCAAAATGTCTTCTGTACCAAGAAATAAGGATGAATTGGAGTTAGCTATAAACTCAATATTTCCGAAACTCATGGCTGACTATCGTTCAATTCCGGAAAGCAAAGTTCGTA
>JALSLV010000016.1 GCA_026988115.1 Lysobacterales bacterium
GTTTAGTGATAATGGCTTGCCATTGTTCTTTGCTGCGTCTGATCATTTGGTTATTCCTGATTTATAAATGCAGAAGTATGAACCAGATTGAGATTTAATTATAGGGGGTGGTTTGGTTGACGCTTACACTTTTTTGCTGTTTAGTGATAATGGCTTGCCATTGTTCTTTGCTACGTCTGATCATTTGGTTATTCCTGATTTATAAATGCAGAAGTATGAACCAGATTGAGATTTAATTATAGGGGGTGGTTTGGTTGACGCTTACTTTATAAATGCAGAAGTATGAACCAGATTGAGATTTAATTATAGGGGGTGGTTTGGTTGACGCTTACATTGCATTTCAAATAAGCCAAAATCAGTATTTTCCTAACAAGTCGTTCAAATAAACCAAGTTTCTTATTAATCTTTAAAAATACCCTGTGAAAAACCAGCAAAAAAAATGATTTTGACTAAGATTGGTTTTCTCTATAGATGGCTGTCCTTTGTATTATTCTCTATAGATGGCTGTCCTTTGTATTGTCGCACCTAAAAGAGTACCGACCCCTATAGCTCTTGTATTTTTGTCCTTTGTATTTTAATCATGGAGCTATTTCACTAGACTTAATACTCTTTAAGTATTTTATTGTTTCAATATTCTCAGCAAAGTCTTTAACAGCTTTTCTATAAAATTTAATTAATCCTTTTTTTAAATGTGACACAACTTCCTCAGGATCGATATCTTTAAGGACTGTGAAAATCGCTAATGTATACAAATGTTCATTTTGTGACAAATAACCTAGACTTTGAGATGACCATCCTTGTGTTTCAGAGTCTTGAAATTGTTTAAATGAAAATGTACTATTTGAGAGAAAAATTCCAAACCCCATAAAAGTAGCAAGCAAATCTGTTGCGTGTTCCCAGTAGTCGCTACCTCCAGGTGGTTCATTTTGGGCTGTAAACCCTAAAAAATGAGCTAACTCATGTGCGAAAGTCGCAATCAATTCTAATGGATTTTTCACTTGTGATGGATTGTAAGTGATTTTTGCCTTAGTATTATCATGATCAGAATACGAAAAAGTTCCTGCTGGACTTTGTTGAGTATTCGCTAATTTGACTGTTGGGGCTATATATGGATTCATGTCGTGATCTTGTACAACTAATTCACATGACCAATCTTGCATACCCGCATATTCTTGAACCCGCTTGAAAATTAACTTTGCGAGATATTTTTCATTAGTGATTTTATCAGGAAAGTATTTATCAGATGGGGTAACTAAAAATGTCTCTGAATAAAAAACATCCGAACCAAAATTTTCTAACGACCAAGCAAAAGAATCAATTATCCACTGAATTGATTCTTCTCTTAACAGTGGTTTTTTCTTAAACAAATTAAACATTATCTTTTACAATTGATTTTGCTATTACAATTCCTTTTAAACTCAAAACAATTCCCAGAATCAATTTAATTAAATATCCTACTAGGTATGCTTTATCTAAATTACTTATACTAAAAATTGATGTGTCAAATACTAATAGTGATATTCTTATTAGTTCACTAAATATGACCATAATCATATCGCAACTAATATAAACTCCTAATAAAATTAATGATATACCAAGAATAGTATCAATCTTAAATTCGTATTTAGTTGTTAATACATTAATTCTTATATATTTTGTCAACACTTTTGGGCTTATAATAAAAACTCCACCAAAAATTAACGGTAGTAAGAAAAATAATAGTAATGGAATTACTAACAATGGAAAATCCATAATCAATATCTGTTTTAAACTTAGAAAAATAAATGTTAAATCAGATATTCCAAAAGCTATTATCAAAACCCCCAACAACCTTATTAGTGTTTCACTTATGTCTTTCATATTGTTTTATCATATTGTTTAATAGTAGCAATTATAGATGAAAGTATAAACAAAAATAAAACAATTAAAACACTATGAAATATTATTGAATTATCTAGCTGTTCCATCTTTAGGGTTAAATCATAAGTCTCATCAACTAACTTTCTAACAAATAAATCAATTAATCTATTTGAAACAAATATCAAGCTATTTACACTTAGCATTATATAAGTAAGTTTTGATATAATAATTTTTTCATGGCTTTTTTCATTAAAGTAAATCACCATGAAACCAATTATAGATACGATTATTGAGGTTAATATAGATACAGTAAATCTATAATTGAAAGTGTCAATACCATTAAAAAATAAAAAATCCAACTCAATAATTGCATTTTCGAAAGATTTTATCATAAGAGTTAGTCCAACAATATATCTGATAATAGTAACCAACTTCATTGCTTAGAAGTAAGTTACAGATTTAACACAAACACAATTATTACTATTCATATCAACACCATTTGCAGAGATCATTGGTTTAGAGTCTGGATGGTCTCCTAAGTAAAAAGAACTATCTATTTTATCACAAACTTGAATACTTGGGTTTTTTAAAAGATCTAAAGCCGATTGTCTAGGTTTTGAGTCACATTTCCAAGCAACACATATCTTCGAATACTCATGACAGCTATTCTGCAGTAAACAAGAATTTTGGATAAATTCTTCTATTCCTTCAACATAATCTGATAACTTCTTACCTTCCTTAGACTCTCTTATTATAGCATTACGCCTATCTCTTTCAGCTTTTCGTTGCATAGCACGTTCATGATATCTACGCATAAATGCATCTCTATTATTATATGCTGGATCATATCTTTTTGTATTTTTGCGGTTTCTCCGTCTCAATCCATCACTGTCCTGATTATTTACAGGATCATTCGATACATAGCTATATAAATTTCCATCTCCTCCAGCGAATCTAATTGGATCTTTACTTGTCCATCTACCTATTTCTGCATCATAATCCCTGTAACCAAAATGAGTCAGTTTTGTATCCGCATCATAAAGCCCTCCATGAAATCCAAAAGGTTGAAATCCTGGATTTGAATCACTTATAATGTTGCCCCATGAATCATAAGAAACTTCTTGGGCAATTACTCCTGAATCAACGTCAACAATCAAAAAAGGTGTACCTAAATAGTCTGATATAATTCTATAAGTGATCCCTGATTTTATCATATAACTTGGTATATTTAACCGGTCTCCGTAAACAAATCTACTAATAATACTCCCAGAATCATCTAATTCTGCGATTGGGTTTAGATTGTCCTTATATAACCACTGTTTTACCATGACTCCATTAATTTTTTTAGCAATTATTCTACTATTACCATCTGAAATATAATCAATAACTTCTCCATTAGGCTTTATTACTTGTTTTAACACACCCTCTATACTATAACTATAATAGTAAGAATTTCCACCAGTTGTCTTGCTAACTAAAACACCATCATCTGTATAATTATATAAATTGCTACCGAAGGTTAGTATTCGGTCTTGTTCATCATATGTGGCAACATGTATACCATCAACATGAGTTCTATTTCCATTATTATCATAACTCCATGAACTGATAACAGTACTGTCAAGTTTTTCTTGAATTAACCGACCTGAAGTATCATATATGTATTCATGACTTTTCGTTATTGAATTTTTAGTAATAGTTTTTAAGATAATTCGAGCTTAAGGGGTCAGCTTAAGGGGTCAGTACCCTTTTTAATTTCCTCATACTTTTTTAGGTCTTCCACGGGTATTATAACCCACTTTTATTTTTAGTTTAGATTCAATTTGCGACTTAAATTTATTGTTGTCATCAATTAAAGGGGTCAGTACCCTTTATAACGTAGTTGGCAACTCCTACAACAAAAAATCTGGGTTTTCTTGGCATGTTTATATCTACAAAAGAAGTTATTGTAGCACAGAACCATTTAAAAGGGTACTGACCCCTTATTTTTCAAAAGGAGGTATTGTAGCACAGAATCATTTAAAAGGGTACTGACCCCTTAAGATTTATTTATAGCGTGGTTGGCAACACCTACAACAAAAAATCTTGGTTTTCTTGGCATGTTTATATCTACAAAAGAAGGTATTATAAGATAGAATCATTTAAAAGGGTA
This sequence comes from Lysobacterales bacterium, assembly GCA_026988115.1. Classification (GTDB taxonomy): domain Bacteria; phylum Pseudomonadota; class Gammaproteobacteria; order Xanthomonadales; family Marinicellaceae; genus NORP309. Next base: position 4,013 of record JALSLV010000016.1, read on the forward strand.
CTGACCCCTTACACCATTGGCTTTGTCAAATGTATAGTGCGTGTCCTAGGGTATTTTGTCCTAGGGTATTTGTTTAAAAGGGTACTGACCCCTTAAAGTCTTCTTTATAGATGACTGTCCTTTGTATTTGATTTTTAAACTGCTTTTTATTAGATCAAGCAGTAGAGCTACTTTTTTTTCGTCTTTTCCTAAACTTGGTTTCACATTATTTTTGACATAGTTATCTATAAGCGCTTCCTCTATATCGTCAAGTTTAATATTATTAATTTTATAAATAATATTTTCCCAAAGATTTATTTCTTTTAAATCTTGAGGAAAATATTTTTTTAAGAAGTTCACATAAATTGTAATGCCATAACCATTTACTGCAGACTTATAGTAGTAATTCCTAGCTAGCTTTATATTTTTTTCAATATACTCTCCATCAATATATAAATCGCCTAAAATCAAACTAGCTGAATAATTACCTTTTATTGAAGCAAGGTTATACCAAAATAGTGCTTCTTCGATGTCATTTTCATGACGAAGATACCAACCACCAAAAAAAAAAGCACACTCTGAATCTTGATCGAAAGCAAATTTATGTAAACCCTTACCATGTATCTCTTTTCTTCTAAAATCCTTAGCTTGTGAAGACGTCATTTCAATTTCTGGATTCACATTTTTTTTATTGCTTATGCACGAAGTAAAACTAGTCAGATATAAAATAGTTAAGCAAAGTTTAATAAAATTAATCATTTATTAGTCTCCAAACATTCTTTTTCCTTTTAGTGCCTGGAATTACTCTTTCCTTTGGTGCATAAACTGGATTCCCTAGAATATCATGTAAATCCTCTGCAGGCCCACCTTCTGAACCTGTTTCGCACGATTCTAATATAATAGTTTTGTCTTTTGTATATTCTTTATAGTCCTTAATAATTTTAGCTAACTCTTTGGGTGACAGTGTTATTTGTTCTCCATATTTATTAGTCACAACAAATTCTTCCTTAGTACCATGCACAACAACTGTAATTTCATTTGGGCCAGAGGTTACGTAATCAGTAGCTAACTCAACTAATCTTTTATCATCTTTATTTGCATATTTATCAAGTAAAATAATATCTGCTTTTAATCCAAGCATATCAATAATATTGACAGGATCACTAAAAACATACCCAAATAAATTCGTATCTCCTCCTCCAAACTTTATTGGGTCTTTTGATCTCCACCTCGCAGAAGTAGCATCATAATCCCTAAACCCAAACCTCGTCAACCCAGTATCACCATCATAAATCCCACCAGCAAAACCAAAGGGTTGAAAGTCAGGATTTGAATCCGTCAAGACATTACCCCAAACATCATAACTCAATTCTTGAGCAATTGCACCTGTGATTGTGTCAATTATTTTGATGGGAGAGCCTAATTGATTAGTAATAATTCTGTAAGTTGTGCCATTTTTAAGCATATAACTGGGAATATTGCCTCTATCGCCATAAATAAATCTGGTTGTGATAGCTCCATTTGCATCTAATTCGGCTATGGGGTTGAGTTTGTCTTTATACAGCCAGCCTTTGGTTATGACACCATTGACCTTTTTGCCCACTCGTCTGCCTCTTGGGTCAGTCAAATATTCAATCAATGTACCATCGGGTTTGGTGACTGATAGCAAATTACCCAATACATCATAATCATAAGTGGTAACATCTGTTCCATTGGTTTTGGTGAGTAATTCGCCATTATCGGTGTAAGTGTAGCTGTTTCCATCATAGGTGAGTAACCTGTCTTGGTCGTCATAGGTAGCGACTTGTACGCCATTAACATGGGTGCGGTTGCCGTTGAGGTCATAAGTCCAAGTGCCTGTGATTGTGCCATCGGTTTTTTCTTCGATTAATCGCCCTGCTAAATCATAAGCATAGTCATAAACCGTGGTGGTGCCGTTGAGGGTTTCGGTTTTTGTGGTGATACGTCCGATTTTATCTCGTGTATAGGCTACATCATAAATATCTGCACCGCTGTATTGGGCATTAAATGTAGCAAGTTCAGCAAAGTCGGAGAAAGTATTGCCGGTGGTGACATTGCCTAAAGTTGTGCCATTGATGATGCCACCTTTTTGAACTTCACGGCTTATAGTCATGGCTCCTGCTGTTGTCAATAGATTGTCATTATCATAGCCATAATTGATGGTATCTGTGCCATTGACTGTTCTGGAGGTGACTCTAAAGAGGTTATCATAGGTGCGTGCGACACTGCCTGTTTGATTGCCTGACCATGTGGTGGATAATGGCAAAAAGCCATCAAATGTGTAATCAAGTGTGATGCCCGCAGGGGATGTGATGTGATTGAGCTTGCCTGTGGTGGCATCATAGCCATAGTTGTAGGTTCCTGTTGGGGTGATTTTGCTCGCCAGTTTGCCTGTGGTGGCGTTGTAGTTGAGCGTTATTAACTGCCCATCGGGTCGGGTGATTTGGGTAATTTGTTTGTCTAAATTATAGGTATACTGTGTTTGTTCTACTGGTATGGCGAGCAAATCTGGTGGTGTATACTGCGTTTCTTGATCCATTCCATTGTAATCGAAATTATGTACAGGGCGACCTGGCGGGGTTAAGGATTTTAGATTGCCATTGGCATCATAAGTATAAATGATTTCACGCAAATCGGGCATGATTTGTTTGGTGATGCGACCGTTGTTGTCGTATTCGAAACTGGCGGTTTGTCCGATGGCATTGGTTATTGTGTGTAATTCTCCATTCATACTACCTGAGTTATAATATGTGAGTATTGTTTCACGTTTATCAACACCTGTACCGATCGAGATATTTTGCACTCGGCGGTTGGCATCGTAGTTTATTTCGGTGGGGAGGAAGCCTGTGGTTTGGACTTGTTGAACATCTAAATCAGTATTTAGGATGGTTGTATTGGTTCTTCCTTCAGGTGTGGTTGATTGGTAACCTCCATTTGTTCCTGGTATAGAACTTAGGGATTGATCAAACTCACTGACCCAATCTTGCCCATTGATGGTTGTGGTTCTTACGCTTGTATCAACTGGTGCGACTGTCCCTGCTGTGACGACTGTTTCTGCCAGGCTTGATTGAACTGTTTGAGTTAATCCTGTAGGGGTTGTGGTGGAGCTGTATGTAGTAAAACGTACATTTGCTCCCAGCCTATAAGTACTCCCTGTTTGTGAATTAATAATAGTGCCATCTGCGGTTGTTATTGATTTGGATCTTGGTGTTATTACCCTTGTCTGACTTGTTCCATCAGGGGCAGTTTCGATATAAATTTTATCGTAATAACGTTTATTTCGATAGAAAGAAGAAACTCTGCCTTCACCAGATGTCATGGTCTCTTGGGTTGTATCAGGCAATGGTCCGGGTGTCGTGCTTAGTTGCCATCCACCTCCTATTGGGTTTAAATCAGATAACAGTTGTCCAAATCCGTTATAGCTGTATTGGTAGCGGTTTTGGTTTCTATCGGTAAATGCAGTTAATAATCCTTGGGTGTATTCAAAATCCCAGTGGTTATTGTTTGGGTCTGTGACCGTTTTTAGGCGATTGTCGGTAAAATAATCTAAGGTAGTGGTTTTCCCATACTCAGAGACAAATGCAATGGCTTTTTTACTCGCATCTCGTGTGATAGTTGTCACTTTTCCATTGGCATCGGTAATACTAACCAAAATACCATTGCTGTTATAAGCAAATTCCACATAGGGTTTAGCGGTAATTGAGTCTAGCGTTCGTAAATGCACGCCTCTGCTGCTGAATTCATAGAGCAGCGTTCCATCGCGTGATGGAATTAGTATATTATTGTTATTGTTGCCTTTAACAACCTGATTAAAATGAGCTTGATTAGATTGTGTTGCTTGTTTTATAGCACTATTTGAGCCATTTCCTGCGTAGGTATAAACGGTATCTGTAGGTGTCACTCTTCTGACTCTATAATTTAAAGCATCTGCAATAATAAATCCTCGTTCATTTGAGTAAATAAAATCAGATACACTACTAAACTGTGCGTTTGCAAAAACCCCTCCATCACCAGAAAATCCATCAAAGGTATCATTGAGTATTTTTGACATACCAAATTTATAAGATTTTTTGAATATAGCATGCTCATCAAAAAATGAATTATATTGAGAAATTAGATTACCGTCATCGTCAAGTTGTAATTTTCTGGGGTAATCAAAAGCACCTCCTCCGCCCAAACCCTTTTTAAAACCACTTGAGCAATCTGCACTGTCAAAATATTTGTAAATATAACCATCTGTAGTAATTTGACGGATACAAAAGTGACCAAAATCAGCAAGGTAAATGGATCCATCATCATTTAATGTAAATCCAGTGGCAAAATCTATACCAGCTTGGGTAGCCAATATGCCACTTTCTATATTGGCAATGCCTCCATTTCCTGCAATTGTGGTAATGATTCCATTTAAATCTACTTTTCTAATTCTGCGGTAATCAGAAATATAAAGATTACCATGCTTATCAAAATCAATATGATTAATTTCATACAAAGTTGCCTGTGTAGCAGGGATATTATCAGCAAAGTTACCAATTTGATCAGAACCTGCAACGGTGGTAACAAGTCCACTTCGGCTTATTTTTCGAATTCTATAAGAGCCATCTACCACATGCTGATGATCAAAATAGACATTGCCTGCATTATCAACAGCTAACGCATTGACATAGTCTATACAACTCTCTAACGCATTTTGACCTTCCAGCACTTCACATGTTGGCCATTGTGTATTGCCCGCAATGGTGAAAACTGTACCATTTTTCGTCACTTTTCTAATGAGAGTACTACGACCCACCAAGCCATCATTGTAGTCTGCCGCAAAATATACATCACCATTTGGTCCAACTGCAACAGCAGAGACAGTACCAGCTTCTGCAGCAATAGCAGGTCCTGCATGTCCATAAGTCGGAACACCAGAAGGAATTTCACCTAATGATGCATTGGTTGGAAATACTTTTCTTTTAAATCCATCTCCCTGGAACAATACCCCACTTTCAGGATCATAAACATGATGGTTATCAAGCCCCCAACCACCTAGCTTGAGTTGTTCTTGTTTAACCCCTTCAAGAGTTATCATTGGTGTGCCATTTATTACCTTATTTTTTGTCGAGCCAACCAAGCTTAAACTTAAAAAGTTTCTACGATACAAATTAAAATATCCTTTTGATTGAGTATCTATTGTCAAGCTAGCTCTATTACCATATAGCATTACACCTCTATTTTGCACTTGTGCAAAAAGCCTTTGTTGTACCATAGGTGATGCTATATACTTAGCAGGATAAACATAGTGTAGTTTATACTTAACTCTTGTTTTTTGAGCCTCTCGACCAAAACGATCCAATCCAAACCAAGGTATTTCATATGAGATATTTGTATCAATAGGAAAAAATACTTTTTTAATCCCAGAATTACCAATGCTATATTCCAATCGAATCCCAGCAAGTGAGGAAGGTACTGTATCGCCAGTAACTTGAATTGTCAATGTATCAACTATACTGTTTTGTAAAGCTGTTATTTCAAACTCTTCTGAACGGTATTTTAAATTTAATCCCGTCCCAATAATCGGCACACTTTCTTCAAGTGTGCGATTTTGTGCATTGATTGTGCATCCTTTTTTATCGCACTCGTCATCATCCTCATCGGTATTTTCCTTTTTCTTAGGATCCTTTTTCTTTGGTGGTTTTGGTGGCTTTGGAGGTTTGGGTGGATTTTGTACATCGTCAGGTGGACCATATGGCCAATTATGATCCCATGGAGTAAAATGTGTGATAGATACACGCCATAAAACTTTATCAACTGAATACATTTGTCCTAGTTTAATAAGTTCGTTGTTGTCAATACCTAACTCATCTAACAACACTTGTGTTGCCGCATTATCTATATCATCAGCGGTTACATCAATGACTGCTTGACCATTAACAATATCAATTATCTTTATTACTATGCCATTATCTGAGGGTATCCAATAGGCTTTTTGCTTATCGTACCAGCCTGTAGGCACTGCAACACCTTGTGGAAAGCCGATAAAATCATCGAGATAAAAGATAACTGGCTGACTAAAATCAACACGAGTAGCATTGCTATCAAGTGCTTGGTCTACTGAAAGTTCCACCGCATAGGTGTAAGCAGAACCTGTGGGCAAATCGGCTGGCATTTTTTGTGGGCCATTTTCTCCCACGGTGTATTCGGTTGCTCTGACATCTAGTTGGTCTATGCTTTGTGTCGTACCATCAGGCATGGTCATGGTTGCGGTAATTCCTGCAGGAAATAACACTGTTGCTTGGCGTGTGCCATCCATATCGGCAACAACATTGCCCTGAGCCACTTGATAAGGTTGGGTTGTGTTAGTTAAATCAATTGCAGTGACTTTATCATCCAGTTTTACGATAATCAAATCATCAACATAGGCAAACTCTTGCCATGGAGTTTTGACATCACGTTGCACTGGTAAATAGCCACCTTTGTCAAAATTAACTGTTACTGTACCTCCGCCATTGACTACCATAAAAAATATTCCATTATCACGGGTGTAGGTGTATCCGTATTCATCGTGGTTATTGATGGTTACTTTTATGCCTCTTATGGGGTTATTGTCTTCGTCCAATACTTTGCCTGTAACCACTGCCACTCGATAATCTTCGATGGTATTAACAGGCATTCCAACTTGTACGGGTGGATTATTTTGATAGAGAAAGCTGATTGTCTCGGGAAAAGGTGTGTATTCGGTTTTACTTAACGGTGGGGCAATATCGCTTGGATTGGGTGGTAGGGCTATGATTTCTAGGTTATAAGATTGAGTATCTGTTGCACTTGTGCCATCATCGACTTGTACTTGAATAGGATAACTGCCTATTGTATCTGGTAACCAGGAAATCAACCCTGATGCACTAATTGTCATGCCAGTTGGTGGATTGATTAAGGCATAATTAATCGCATCGCCTTCATAATCTGATACGCTTAGTTGATAACTGTAACTAAAGTCTTTTTCACCTGAACTAATTGGATAAGACTCAATAACGGGTGCTTGGTTGATGCCAACAACAATATCAAAACTCTGTGTTACTTGAGCTCCATAAGCATCGGTTACATTGACTGTCACTGCATAGGTGTTTGCCGTTAAGGCTGTCCATGTGATTAAACCATCGGCATCAATTGTCATTCCTGCTGGAGCAATGGTAAGAGCATAGGTCAAACTGTGGTTTTCGGGGTCGCTTGCCACGACCTGATAACTATAGCTTCGATTTTCAGTGGCTTGTGTTTGCGCTATTGATGTAATGATGGGTTGTTGATTAACAGATATTGTCATTAAGGCGCTATCAGGATTAGAGCCACAAATATTATCATCAACAACTAATTGTACAACATAATCACCTACAATATCTGGAGTAAATGTTGCCATCATCTGTGTTGGATTGGTAATTGTTGCACTGCTATTTGTTGGTGCTGAGAGTAAAGACCATTGGTAAGTTAAAACATCGAAATCTAAATCGAATGATAACGAGCCATCTAATTGCATTTGCTGCCCAAGCACGCCCAGTTGGTCTTCTCCTATATTTGCAACGGGTTGAGAGTTGTTCATGCTTGGACTTGTACCATTAACCTCAAAGCCATTAAGAAAAATTCGATCTAAAATGCACTGGATACCATTGGTGTTTTTATGAGTTGCATTTTTATTGTTGGGTGGCAACAAATTATCAACAGAAATTATATTAACGAGTTGATTTCGAGAGGTTTTGCCATCACTGACATTTAGACGAACTAAATAACGCCCAACTTTATCTGTAATGATAAAGGCATTACTTTGGTTACCATCCGTTATATGTGCTTTTGATTGTGATGGTTTATTTAAGAGTTGCCAACTAAAGTCTAAGTTATCTCCATCAGGGTCATAGGCATTATCTGCTGACAAATCGGTTACCTCGTCTCTGAGTGCCTTTTTATCGTAAATTTTAGGAATAATTGGTGAGGTTTCTTCGGTATTAACTTCAACTACTGAACTCGATTGATACTGACCATCACTGACCAATAATTCAATTTGATAACTACCTGCCACATCAATTGGCAAGAGTGGAGTTATCTTAGTATTATTATCTAATTTTGCTTGGCTACCGGCTGGTTTGGAAAGTATTTGCCATTGATAACTCAGTCTATTTCCGTCAATATCTGTTGAATTGGATGCATTAAGTTTGACCACGGTATTGGTGTGAGCGAATTGATTTTCACCTGCATTGGCTGTTGGTTTGTTTTTATTTATTGTTTGCGCCTTTATTGTGACAACAAAGGAGAATAACACGAATAAAAAAAGAATTGCGGTGCTGATGTTAGACAGGCTTTTAGTCCTCATAATTTTCCCTTTAAAGTAAGATTGTGAAAATATTACCACAGAAAATACAAACAAACAAACAAACAAACAAATTTGGATTTGAATGTCAAATTTTAGTTCAGCTTTAACACTATTTATTTTGTTTATCCATCTTATAAAACCAGAGATGTACCAGATTATATAACCGCAGTATTTAACAATTTCTTGCAATTAACAGGGCATTATACCGATAATATCAGCATGACTTTAGATTTCAATACTTTGTTTCCAACACGAAACACCATAACTGCCAGTGGTACAATTCGCACTAAGCCTGAAGACTTTCGAGTAACTGAGCTCAATGACATTGAGCTATCTGGCGAAGGCGAACACCTATGGTTGACTATTCAAAAAACTAGCAACAACAGCATTTGGGTTGCCAAACAATTGGCCAATGTTTGTCAAGTACCGCAAAAGAAAGTGGCATTTGCTGGGCAAAAAGACCGTCATGCCATTACTCAACAGTGGTTTAGCATTCAATTGCCCAAAATTACGGATACAGACAAAATTCAATCGGCATTAGGTCACGGCATACAAATCATTAAATCTGGCAAACACAGCCGAAAAATTAAAATTGGTCAATTAGATGCCAATGCTTTTGAAATAGTTATTAGAGACATTTCTGGTGACAAGCAACAAATTGAAAAAAACATAACCAATATTAAAGCCAACGGTGTACCCAATTATTTTGGTGCGCAACGTTTTGGGCATGACATGGGCAATATTAGCAAATGCCAAGACTGGTTTGCAGGCAATTACAAGGTTAAATCCAGAAACCTCAAAAGCTTGCTTATTTCAACCGCTCGCAGTCACATTTTTAATCTCATCGTTGCCAAACGGATTGAACAAAATATATGGGATAAATGCATTGACGGCGATGTTTTGCAACTGAACAAATCCCATTCGTGGTTTCCCTCATGCGATGCAAGCTCAGATGAAATAGTCAAACGCCTAACAGAATTTGACATTCATTTGACCGCTGCTATGTGGGGCGATGATGCCGTGCAAAGCCAAGGGCAATGCGCACAATTAGAAAATTCAATTGCAAAAATCTTTCCAGTCTATCAAAAAGGCTTTGAAAAATTCAGACTCAAACAAGACCGTCGAGCCATGCGCGTATGCCCAATGGATTTTGATTTTTGTTGGCAATCAGATAACACACTAAAACTTAATTTCAAACTATTACCTGGAGCTTATGCAACAGGAATTATGCGAGAGATTCTTGATATTAAGAACGTTTAAAAATAATTCACAACCTCTCATAAATTTCAAGTTTTTCACTTGCCACTGCTTAGATTAAAATTGATAAGACATTGCTAGCTCTAATAAACTTATATCTTTATTGCCTGTAGATGAATAACGGTAATTAAAAATTATATTCATATTGCGGTGTATATTGTAAGAAGCAGATAATTCAGCACCAATACTGTAATCGGTTTCTGAAAAAATATTTATGCTCCTATTGTTCTGCGTGACATCAAAAAATTCAACGTTTGAACGTGTTACAGAAAGATTTGGCCCAAGTGCTATCAACCACTGCTTTTTATCAAGAATCGTATAATTTATTGCGAGGGTATTTTCGTGCATTCTTTCCTTAAACTGATATTCTGTAACAACTGGAAGTGATATACCTCCTTGATTAAAGATGTCAGAATCAGGCGACACTCCCTTACTTTTAATTTCACCATAATAACTGTAACGATAACTTAGGCTAAATTTATCGGCTATAGTTTTAGAAACGAGAAAAAATGGAACACTTAAGCCATTGGTCACTTGAGTATTAGTATTTCGTGTAGAATTAGCCTTATAGGCATTAACTCCTGAAATATCAGCATAAGCAATACCAATACCAAATTTTAATTTTTTAGCTAAGAGTTCTGGTGCGACTACTAGTAAAAGTAAAAGAATTAGTGTGATTTTTTTCATCTGACTTCCTAAATAGTTAATGTCATTTAATTATAATTAAGAACATCATTTGATGTGTTATAAACTTGTTTTAAAATGTTTCAAAATGTAACGTTTAATTCAATGGAATCTCTATCGAAAAGCAAGCACCATGAGGATTTAAATTTTTCACACGAACATCACCATCATGTTTTTTTATTATGTTATGTGCAATTGCAAGGCCTAATCCATAACCACTCTTACGGTTGATTGAATCTACCTTTACAAACGGTTCAAAAATTCTATTTATAATTTTGCTATCTATTCCTGGCCCATCATCGATTATTTTGATTACAAGATTTTCCTTAATAATAAGGACTTCAACCTTGCATTGATTTTTACAAAAACTAATGGAGTTTCTTAAAATATTTGATAACGCACGAAACAACAGGCGCTCACCAACATAGACCATAGTTTGAAGGTTAATATCTGCATCAATTTTCTTTATTATTTCTATCTTATCTTCGTCAATACCTGCAATTAAATCATCAATTAATTCTAAAATCATGATTTCTTTTTTTTCAACTTTCTTAATTTGATTGGCTTGTGCATATAAGAGCATTTCATCAATGAGTTTCTCAAGCTCTATCACATCACCGCGCATTCCATTGATATTGTTAATTAACTCTTTATTCTTAGACTGTGTTTCCAACTCTTCAAATGCAAATTTCAATCGAGCCAATGGCGTACGCAATTCGTGTGACACACCATTGGTTAAATCTCTCTGACGATGGATTAATGTTTCAATTTCTTCTGTCATGGTATCAAAAGCATCAGCAATGGGATACAAAGTGGAACTTTTTGTCATTGACAGTCGTGTTGAAAAATCTCCCTCTCCTATTTTTTGTGCTGCATTTTTCAATTTCAATAATTGCTTTGCAAAAGGTCTGGAAAGTAAATAAATGACTAAAATTAATATTGAATAAAATAACAGCGGAATCCATCTTCTTATTTTAGTTATCGGATAGTCTAGAATTTCAACCTCTAAAACTAGGGAACTATTATCAATCATTTTATACAAAGACAGCCCATCGTTTTTTCCATATAAACTAACTAATTTTCCTTTTGATAAATCAACAAGAATATTTTTATCACCTGCAAGTTCTGTCATTTCAAACAAAGATATGGATAACTTTGATGCCGAATTAATGTAAGATATTTCTTTTTGCCATTGAATTTGTGGGACACGTTGCAACCTTTCGTTAACTACGTTAATTAAAGGTTTATTGGATTCAATCATGTCATTATAGTATTCTTCTAATTCAGATTGGTTGACTAAATAATCTAGTGTTGACCCAACAATAATAATACTGACAACGAGAATAATTGAAACTTTATAAAATAAAGTGTTCGACAATTGATTTGATCGCTCCTGTTTCATTACTCATCCCATGCGGTTGGAACAAACAGGTAACCTTTGCCCCATATTGTTTTAATTCCTTTAGGTTCAGTCGCATTGTCTTTAAGCTTTTTCCTTAGTCGTGAGATTTTGATGTCAATTAATCGATCTACTCCATCATAATCAAAACCACGTAACATTTGGTATAAAACATCGCGAGACAGGGTTGTTCCTGCATTTTTGGCAAATAAGTACAGTAAGTCAAACTCTTTGGAAGTAAGGTTTATAGGATGATTTTTTAAAACTACTGTTCGTGAAACTTTGTCAATCTCTAAAAGTCCGAATTTATAACTATTTGACTTTCGATTATTTGTTAATTCTCTATCTCGATTAAGCAATGCTTTAATTCGTGCTAACAATACACGTGGTTCAACAGGTTTTTTAACAAAATCATCTGCTCCCATTTCAAAACCATCAATTTGATCAAGGTCACTTGCTGACGCTGTTAAAATTAAAATTCTCCCCTGATAAAATTTCCTTAATCGACTGCAAACCGAAATTCCATCAACATCTGGTAAGTTTAAATCTAGAATAATGATGTCGGGTGTATTATTTTGGCAATATTTTATGGCATCATTGCCAAATTCAAATAAATGAATAATAAAACCAGAGCGTTCAAAAAAAGCACCTATTAACTCAGCCAAACGTTTATCGTCTTCAACAATAACCAATTGATTCATGGTGGGTTAATACTCCATGGAAATCGATTACGCCTTTTTCTGTATTTCCTATGTGGTTTTAGTGATTTATACTTCATTATTGCCGTTGCTAGAATATTTTTAGTATCACCATCCGTAATAAGGTAAGTGATATTTTTGTTAAAAACAATTTTATGCTTAAAAAATCCTGAAGATTGATTTTGCCAACAACGCAATCTCTCATCGACAAAGTCGGTAATTAGACAGTAGTCACCTACTCCTTTACTTTCCCAACTCACATCAATTGTACTAATACAACTTAGCGTATCTCGCGGTGCTATGCAAATATGAGGCTTAATGGTTAATATTACATCTTTTGTTGAAAAGTGTTTTATTTCTTGAGCAACAATAAAATTGTTTACTGTCAATACATAAAGAAAGAGAAGTTTTTTAATCATCACCTTAAAACCTGTAATAAAGACCAGTGAAAATTATACTCTTAAAACTCTCATCAATGATAGGACTATTCTTGATGGCTGATGCAAATTTATTGAACTTCACACTAGCTACTAAACTTAAATGATTTGTGAGTCTATAGTTTGCAGTCAAATTGACACCAACATCAATACTAGAACCTGGATGATAGTCAATATCGAATAAAGAATTATAAACTTCACCAACACCATAATAATAATTCACTAATTGAGCACTTTTCCAATGCGCTGTAACAGTTGAAGAAAAGCCCCACCTTTTCTTCTGCCAATTCTTTGTAAACCCTAATATCATATCCGAACCTGAGTGTGTTTTATTGACGTTTTGAGTGTATTGATAATTTATACTGCCAAAATGGCTGTCATAAATTAATTCAAACCCCATATTTAAAGACCATCTTTTATTTGCTATAGAAAAGGGTAAGATTTGATTTCCTAACGGAAAGGGATTCCCACTTGAAGGTAATATCGGAGGTAATGGTTCTGAAAACGTAACTACAGTATCTTCATCTAAGGCAACAAAAGGAGAGTTGCTGGATAACCCAAAACTGTTTTCAGAACTGAAAATTGATAAACCAAGATTATTGAGGTATGAATAATAAATTCTTTCACTATTATAGGTTGTAATCAAATTCAGGCCAAAATTTTGTTTCTCTAAAAGGGTATAACCTAACTCCCCATTGTCAAAGAAAAAATTCTCTCCGTAAACAGCTATATCCAATGAAAGATAACTGGGGATATCATCAGCTCCAATAAAAGGATTACTGCTGTTTCCATAACCAAAACCTATACCAAAATCCCATGCTCTTTCTAAGTTTTCTTCGGCATAACATTGAGAACTATTAAAAAGAAAAATTAGCAAACATGCAATCATTAAATTAATTTGTTTAATTGAAAATTGATTCATGGTTGTTTGCTTTATTTGGTAAGTTTATTAAGAATTATTGTTAGGTAGACAGTATAGTAATTAATTGAACATTACGCCAAAGAATTTTTGTATCAATTTGTAACCTGTTAAATATTTTACTATTATTCAAAGCAACTCCATCTGCAATAATTTTTGAATTGGGGCATAGCTTTTTCTGTGGTGTTTGCACGGCCCATGGAACTTGAGTTGAGCCAAATGAAATTGAGTTCCATAACCTTTGTGCTTTTCAAATCCGTACTGCGGAAACTCTTTTGCCATCTCTATCATGAGTCTATCGCGGGCATTTTTTGCTAAAATTGAAGCGGCTGATATTTCGGCAATTTTACCATCTCCGCCGATGATTGCTTGTGCAGGCTGTGAAAATTTAGGGCATTTGTTGCCATCAACTAAAACTTCATCGGGTGTAATATCCAATGCCGCAACCGCTTGTTGCATTCCAAGTAAACTAGCTTGCAAGATATTAATTTCTTCAATTTTTTCAACTGAAATATGTACTACTGCATAAGCCAGTGCATTTTCTATAATTAATGGCTCTAGGGAAAATCGTTTTTTCTCACTCAATTTTTTGGAATCATTCAAACCTGCTATTGGCTTTTTCAGTATAACAGCTGCTACTGTGACAGGTCCAGCCAAAGGCCCACGGCCTGCTTCATCAACTCCTGCGGTTAGTTTAATCATAATAAAGAATGGTGGGTAAGTTCATCTTACGACACAACATTAGCATCTAAAAAATCCACTACTACTTGAGAAGCATTTTTGTTTGGGTTGAGTAAGCTTTGGTGAAGTTCGGTAAATTCTTTTGTCAGTTGATTTTGCTTTTCTTTACCAAGCAAGGGTATTAATTCCTTGCATAGGTTTTCGACTGTCATGTCTTTTTGTAAGACTTCAGCTACCATAAAATCACCTTTGATTACATTGGGTAAACAATAGTACGGCAATAACATCATATTGAATGTTTTGACGATTCCATACGTAATTGGAGAAATTTTATAACCCACGACCATAGGCGTTTTGCATAACATGGCTTCTAGTGCCACTGTTCCAGATGCCAACAGGGCAAGGTTTGCGGCTTTTAAGACTTGTGTGGCATCATCAAACATGTCGATTTTTAAATCATTATCTTTGGCGACTTTTAGAATAAAGTTTCTTTTTTCTTGAGTGGTATTGGCTGAAATTATTTGTAATTCAGGGTTGGTCTGTTTGAGTTGCTTAGCTGTTTTAATAAAAATTTGCGTGTGTGCTTTGAGTTCGTTGTTTCTTGAGCCTGGCAAAACAGCCAGTACTGGTTTTTTATTCTCCAGTGCCAATACCTTTTTAGCTTTTTCTTTGTCTATATCAAGTGAGATATTTTCTGCCAAAGGATGTCCAACAAAGATGGCTTTGCCGCCATATTTTTCATAGTATTGTGGCTCAAAAGGAAACAAGGTCATGACTAAATCTGTTAGCCTACTTATTTTGACAGCTCTCTTGGGGCGCCATGCCCAGATGGATGGGCTGACATAATGGATAATTTTAACACCCTGTTTTTTAAGTTTCTTTTCTATTGGAAAATTCAAATCTGGAGCATCTATGCCAATAAAAACATCAGGTTTTGCGGCGCTAATTTCTTTGACAATATATTTTCGAAGTTTTAATAATTTAGGTAACTTTTTAAAGATTTCGGCAATGCCCATTATGGAAAATTCTTTATTCGAGCTAATCAAGTTCAAACCAGCCTCTACCATTTTATCTCCACCTACGCCGATAAATTGGATAGAAGAGTTAATTTTAAGTGTGTTTTTAATTAATTCAGCACCGAGTAAATCCCCAGAGTCTTCTCCAGCTATGATGGCAATTATTTTTGTATTGACGCTCATAATATTCATTCAAACATCAAGGATATACCACTGACATCAGTGCCTTGTGTTTTTTTGTATCCTTTAAACATGCTAGGGTATTTTTCTAGTGCTAATGTTTCTATAACTGTATTTTTATTGTCTAGTTTATCGACTTCTATATAACTGAATTTTAAATTAGCGACTTTTAGCTTTTTATTGAGCTGTTGACAGATACCATTATTACTTTGACAATAAATGGCTATTTTTGGAGTTCCATTTTCGTGAAAATGTTTACTATAGAGTTCTTTTTCAATTGAAGTTAAATATTGATTTCCGAAAGTCGATCCCAACAATTCAATTAAACCAGTATTACTACTATCAGTTAGAATGTTTTTACCTGCCATCACCAATGGAAATTTATCTTTAGAGTACTTCTTCCATAGCTTATATTTATCATCATCTTTTAATCTAGTGTTGATAATGTAGTGTTCATGAGGAACTTTACGGGCTCTTAAATTACCCAAGACTTGCGAACATTCTTGCTGGCAACTTTTATTGGTAAACACCATAACAATAGGGTCACCATATTCATCAAAACCATCGCCTGATATATCTGTTGTTATGGCTTTTAGCCAAAAAAACCAAAGAGCAAAAAGAACTAGTCCAGCTTTAAACATCAACCCTATTGGGAGCTTCCTTTTGTTACTGTAGATTATTGTACTACGATTAAAACGGGGCTTATCTTCCCAGTTTATATCAACTTGCTGTTCAACTTTTGGCTTTTTCTTGAAATAATTGAATAACCTCGCCAATAAACGAGGCTTTCTTTCACCTTCATTTTGTTCATCACTTGACTGGGTAAAATACGTTTGGGCAGGTTCTAACTTAATCTCTACACCACTGTCTTGTAATAGTCGTTTGATTTCATAGGCTCTTGCATGTTCCAAGGACTCATGCAAGATTTGTGATTCTCTTGAATTAATCAATTTAAGAGCTTGGGTTGGTGTAATGTCTGAATGTTGACCTATTCGCTCAGCAGCGATAGCTTTATCAATTTGCTTTTTATATCGTCCCGTAACTATAACTCTAAATTTATTGTGTTCCATCACATGTTACCTTACCGAATAATGCTGCGGCTACTGGAGTTGATAAAATCAACCATTAATTGTACGCATGGGTGCTTATCTGCTAGTTTCTGCATTTGAATTAATGCATCCGTTAAACGCAAGTCGGATTTGTATAAATAACGAAAGGCTTTTTTCAGTGCGCTGATGTCTTCTTGACTATAGCCACGGCGTTTGAGCCCTTCAGCATTGATTATGCGTGGTTTTGCTGGACTGCCTTGTGCCATGACATACGGAGGTAAATCTTTTTGGAAGTTCGTATCCATTGCCGTAAAGGCATGTGCACCTATTCGGCAAAATTGGTGTAACTTTGTAAAACCACCAAGAATAACATAATCATCCAAATGCACATGACCTGCTAAAGTGGCGCAATTGGCAATGATAATATTATTTGCCAAGACACAATCGTGGGCGATATGAACATACGCCATTATCCAATTATCATCGCCAATTTGTGTTAAACCTTTATCATCCACTGTACCACGGTGGATGGAAACGTATTCGCGGATTGTGTTGTTATTTCCTATCAGGGTTCGCGTTGGTTCTCCCTGATATTTTTTATCTTGAGATTCTTCGCCAATAGAGCAATATTGAAAGATGCGATTATTTTCACCAATATCCGTGTGCTTTGCGATGGTTGCGTGGTGCTTTATTTCAGTCCCCTTACCGATGGTGACATCTGCTTCAATTATAGTAAAAGCACCTATCTGGACATCATCGGCAATTTGAGCAGATTCGTCAATTATGGCTGTTGGGTGTATTAATTGACTCATAATTAGCTTTTACTGGCACACAACAACTCAGCTTTAGCAACCACTTTTCCATCAACAGTTGCTTGACAAACGTATTGCACCATATTGCGCATCCTGCGCTTTATAGTCGTATGCAAATGCAGTTGATCACCTGGTATGACCGTTTTGGTGAATTTTGCCTTATCCACCTTAACTAAGTAAAAGATGTCTTCTTCATTAGTTAACTCGCCTATTGCTAAACGCGATAATATTCCTGAGGCTTGTGCCATTGCTTCTATTATCAACACGCCTGGCATAACTGGATATTTTGGAAAATGCCCATTGAAGTGGGGTTCATTAAACGTGACATTTTTTATGGCGGTCAAATGTTCTCCAAGTTTATAATCAATCACTCTATCCACTAATAAAAAAGGGTACCTGTGTGGTAACAATTTCATTATTTTTGTAACTTCAACACTGTTTAGTGTATTGTTTTCTTCTGTCATTTTTTGCTCTCTTGCTTTTCCAAACGCGTTAGTCGTTTAGCTATTTTGTCTAATTGTTTAATTCTTACAGCACTTTTTCGCCAATCTGATGTTTCTTGCAGAGGTGAAACCGAACTATAACTTCCTGGTTTTTTTATACTACGCGTCACTAACGCCATGGATTGCAGTGTCACATTATCACAAACCTCTATGTGTCCAATTATACCCACACCGCCTCCTATTAGGCAATTTTTACCAATTTTAGCAGACCCTGCCACTGCAGAACAACCCGCCATAACCGTATGAGCACCTATCTTAACATTGTGGGCTATTTGTATCTGATTATCTAGATGGACATCATTTTCTAAAACGGTATCATCCATTGTCCCTCTATCAATAGTTGTGTTGGCGCCAACTTCGCAATCATCTCCAATAACAACAGCCCCCAGTTGTGGCACTTTTACCCACTTATCTTTATCTCGCGCTAAACCAAAGCCATCCGCTCCAATAATACAGCCTGGGTGCAGTATAACATTTTCACCCAGCGTGCAATTATCTGAGATAACAACATTGGGTTTGATTAAGCAATTTTTACCTATACGGCAATTATTTCCAATCGACACACGGGCTTCTAAAACTGTACCATCTGCTATAACTGTATTCTCTCCAATAATTGAATATGCTCCAATATGGACATTACTACCAATAATAGCAGAATCTGCAATAACTGTATTTGGGTGAATTTCATGAATCACTTCTTTAGAATTTTGAAAAAGTGCGGCAATCTTAGCAAAGACGACGTAAGGGTCATTGGCAATGATTTGATTGCCTTGAAAAGAGTCACTATTTTCCTTAGTAAGAATTACAATACCAGCTTTTGTTGTCTCAAGCAGTGACGTGTATTTTGAATTGGATAAAAAACTAAGGTGATGAGATTTTGCCGAGTCCAGCGTGGCAACAGCACTTATTTGGTGGTTGGAATTGCCTTGAAATTCTGCATCGAATTTTTGAGCCAACTCCCCTAGACTAATTTTCATTCTTGTCTTTTTCTTTTAGTATCTTAAGTATTTCATCGGTGATGTTCATTTCATCACTAACATACAAGATTGCATTTATGAGTATTGCATCATAGCCATTATCTTTGGCGTATTGTTCTACTGTTTTGTTTAAATCATCTTGTATTTTACTTAATATTTGATTTTTTCGGATACTGATTGCATCTTTTAAGTCTTCTTTTGCCCGTCTAATTTGCCTATCTAATATTCGAGCCCTTTCTTGTAACGGCTTTAAATCAGCCAACGACATCATCGCTCCATCTTTTGTAATTCTATTTTCCAAACGTTCTAAATCGGTTTCTTTTTGTTCAATGTCGGTGTATTGCGACTCAAATTCACTGGTAATTAATGCCCGCGCATTACTGATTTGAGGGGAGCTGTCAAGAAGCTTATCCATATCAACAAAGCCAATTTTATTGGCAGAATAAGAGTATGCACTAAAAAAAAACAATATTAAAAATATTGTTTTCCTTTTCGCTTTTTGATTATACCCTATTCTCATGGCTATTATTTAATCAGAATGTATTACCAAATGCAAACTGTATTGTTTCTGTATCATCTAATTTGTCATTATTAAAAGGACGAGCAAAGTTAATTATTATGGGGCCAACAGGTGCTTGCCACTTTAATGCCAACCCAACAGAATGTCTAAACTCGCGTGCTTCGAAGTCATTATAGCCATTAAATACATTACCAAAATCCCAAAAAAGAGCCAAACGAGCGGAATTTCCGACCTTCGCAAAAGGGGTAGGGAAAACCAATTCGACGGAGCCAACTGTTTTTAAACTTCCTCCCACAGGATCCCCTGGGCGAGAAGTCAAAGGTAAATTTCCAGATAAATCATCTTCTAAGATGGTTGATTTAGGCCCAAGAGTATTATCTCGATAACCGCGTATTGAAGACTGCGTTCCTCCCGCAAAGAAATTTTCAAAGAATGGGAGTTTTTTCGTTTTGGAATAACCGTCTCCGTAACCTAATTCTCCAGTTAAAGAAAGGGTTATATTTTTAGATAGAGGAAACAGTCTATTTACTCTTGCATTAAATTTATAAAATAATGCAGTCGAGCCAGGCAAAGTAAATTCAGCACCCAAACGGTAAAATGAACCTCTTGTTGGGTTAAAGAAGCGGTTTCGGCTATCGCGTGACCACCTGGCTTCTGCAGTATAAAATGTAAAGGCCTTTCTCACTTGAAATGGTACAAGTACTCCATCTCTTATGCCACCTGGATCATCAGGAGGTGTTGTCTCTATCGCTTCTGGAGCACAGGCAATACCATCCCAAGAAACACCTGATGGCAATGTTGGTTGAGTGGTATAAGCATAGCCACCTAAATCACACAAATCATTAAATATGAGCGAGGCTGTAGATCCTAAGAATGCTTTTACATTTCTGCGTTGATACGCCAGACTAGTAAAAATACGATCGTATTCCGAGATAGGAAAACTCATGTGCATACCAAACCCTCCATTACTTGAACTAAATCGAGCAATATTTGCCTCACCGAAATTAGATGTGGAGTAATCCATGCTAAAACCCCGTGTCACTCCTTCATCCGTATAAAAAGGATTTTCATAAAAGACATTAAGGCGTTTAAAAAAGCTACTGTTATTTACAGCAAACGATAGGGTGTTACCTGTTCCGAGTAAATTCTGTAAAGAAACTGAAATTGAAGTATTGATTCCACTGACTTGTGAAAATCCTACTGAAAACTGAAATTGACCTGAATTTCTTTCTTTTACTGTCACTTCAACATCAACTTGGTCATCTGTACCTGGTACTTTTGGTGTTTCAATCGTCACTTCTTCAAAGTATGGCTTTTGTTGTAATCTGATTTTTGAACGCTCAACTAATGACTTAGAGTACCAGCCTCCTTCAAATTGACGCATTTCACGTCTTAAAACTTCATCTTTTGTTTTGATGTTTCCGTGAAAGTTGACATTTCTCACATAAACACGTTTCCCTGGATCTACATAATAAACTACATCGACAATATGCGTATCTTTATGAGTCTCAGGTACGGGTGTTATTTCTGCAAAAGCATAACCTAAATTACCAAGGATTATTTTCATCCTCTCAGCACTGGCTTCAGTCAAGTTACGTGCAAATGTTTTGCCTTTTTCTGACACAATCAACCCTTCAAAAGTCTCTTTGGGCAACACCATTTCTCCAGTGACTTTCATGTCACCAAAGGTATAAACATCTCCTTCATTAATATTGGCTGTAATGTAAATGTCATTCTTATCTGGACTGATGGAGACTTGTACGGATTCTACGTTAAAATCAACATAACCTCTGTCCATATAGTAGGATTTTAATTTTTCCAAATCCCCATTAAGCTTTTCTTTTGAATATTTATCATGCGAGGAGTACCATGAAAGAAAATTTGTCGTATCAGATTCAAATGTATCAATGAGTTCTTCATCGGTAAAAACAGTATTACCAACGATTTTAATGTGTTTGATTTTTGCTGCCTTGCCTTCAACTATATCAATGTTCACTTTAACTCGATTTCTATCGAGTTTCTTGATTTTCGCATCAACCACAACATTGTATTTTCCTCTTGAAAAATACTGCTTAGTTAACTCATTTTTCACTCGTTCTAATTGTAACTTATCAAAAACCTCACCTTCAATTAGACCAATATTTCTTAAGCCTTTTAAAAGCTCTTCTGTTTTAATGGCTTTATTTCCATCAATATCAATAGAGGCAATTGCAGGTCTTTCGACCAATTTAACAACAAGCACATCACCGTCATCTCTATACATTTTAACATCACTAAAATAACCTGTTCTAAACAGCGACTTAATGGAGCGTTTTATACTTCTTTTCGTTACCCTATCTCTTTTTTCGATTGGCAAATAGGTAAAAATTGTTCCATGGGAAATTCTATTAGCTCCAACCAAACGAATATCAGATACAACAAAAGGCTCAAACGCCCAAGATAAAGAGGTCAAACTTAACAATGTTAATAATAATAAAGATCTAATCATAAATATTTTTCTTTTTTCGTGAATGAGCACACATAAATGCCACTCAATAAATTTTCAGCTTGTTATTTTAAGACACAAGTCTCAAAATGTCGTTATAAAATGCAATTGACATGAAACAAAGTAGGAAAATAATCCCTACCGTTTGCCCTTTCAATTGAAACTCTTCGCTCAAAGGTGCTCCTTTTAGCTTCTCAAAGAGTAAAAAAAGCAATTGTCCGCCATCTAACATAGGTATTGGCATTAAATTTATTATTCCCAAACTTAAACTGACCAAACCTAAAAAACCCAAAAACCATGCCACTCCGCGTGAGGCCGAGTCACTCGCAACTTGAGCAATTGTAATCGGACCCGATAAATTTTTTAACGAAGCCTTTCCCGTGATGATTTTACCCATCATATTCAAAGACACACTCGTCATGCGCCACGTTTCTTTGAAAGCCTGTCTTAATGCACCAAAAATTCCATGCGAATTATTAAAGAACAAAGAACGATAATATTCTTTATCCGACTCACTTGGAGGCTGTTGCCCTATTCCAATAATTCGCCTTGTGCCCGATTCATCATCAACTGCGTGGGCGATAATAACATTTAAAGTATTATTATTTCGTAAAATAGTGAGATTAATTTCACCATCAATGTGTTTATTTAATTTTTCTACAACGGCATACCAATCCGAGGTACTCTCACCGTTGACTGCGATAATTTTATCTCCTTTTTGAACGCCTGCTTTTTCAGCAGGTTTTCCCGCTGCCAAGGTATAAACTCGATTTTCCAATGGAACTCGCCACGGCTTAAGCCCGACATTGTTAAACACTTGGGTTTCATCAGAGCCATCAGGAAGTTGAGATAACGCTAAAGTTAGGTGCTTAATTTCGTTGTTTCGCCTTACCGTTAATTCAATATCTTTTCTATCCAAACCTTTAGTGACCAGCTCAAGACTCACATCTTGCCATGTTTTCACAGGGAATCCATTGATGCTTATAATTTCATCTTGTTTTTTCGCACCCGCCTGTTGAAGTAGCTTTGTTGGTTCACCTAAAATAGGTTTTATTTCATCTTTACCATAGATAAACATTGCCCAAAAAAGTAGGACTGCCAAAATAAAATTAAAAGCTGGTCCTGCAAACATAATAAGTGCGCGTTGCCAGATTGGCTTAGCATTATATGTTTGTGAATAGTCATACTTAGCAAGGTTAATATCTGGGTCTCTTGTATCCAGCATTTTGACATAACCCCCTAAAGGAATCGGCGCAAAACCAAACTCTGTTCCAGTTTTATCTTTTTTAGACCAAAACAATTTTCCATAACCCACACTAAACTTGAGAACATGCACACCAAATTTTCTTGCCACCCAAAAATGACCGTATTCATGAAACGTCACTAACACACCAAGTGTTACCAACATCCACCAAATTGAACTTATAAACTCAAGCATAGTGTTTCACCATTTGTCGTGCATTAGCACGCACTTCTTCATCTAATTGCAGTAATTGTTCGACATTCTCGATACCAGATAACGCAGTATTATTCATGATTTCAGCATTTATTTTAGCAATTGTGGTAAAAGAAATTAATTTATTCAAAAAGGCATCAACGCTTATCTCATTTGTCGCATTTAACACTGCCATGGATGTTCCTCCTGCTTGTATCGCTTCTTTTGCCAAAGTCAAGCAGGGAAATTTTTCATAATCAGGTGGAAAAAACTGCAAATCTTGACTTTGTAATAAATTCAACATATTCGCACCAGAGGCTATGCGCTCAGGCATACCAAGCCCATTGGCTATCGGAATTCGCATATCAGGTTCACCCAATTGAGCTAATACCGAACCATCTTGATAACAGACCATGGAATGCACTATACTTTGTGGATGCACGTGCACATCAATGTCTTTTTCACCCAGATTAAACAACCAATGAGCTTCTATTATTTCTAAGCCTTTATTCATTAAAGTTGCCGAATCCACTGATATTTTCCGACCCATATCCCAATTTGGGTGCGCACAAGCTTCCTCTGGAGATATTTTATCAAAAGTTGATGCGTCCCTATTCCAAAAAGGACCCCCTGATGCAGTTAAAATTATTTTATCAATGTTTTTTGGCGTGCTCCCACACTGGTAAGAATCTGGCAAACATTGGTATATGGCATTATGTTCACTGTCTAAAGGAATAATTGTGGCGTCATTATCTTTAGCAGCCTTCATGACCAATTCACCTGCTAAGACAAGGGCTTCCTTATTGGCAAGCAACAGCGTTTTCCCCGCTTTAACACTGGCCAAAACTGGCTGCATTCCTGCAGCTCCGACAATTCCTGCTACAATCAAATCAGCGGAATCTAACTGACAGATTGCAGCCAACTCATGCGCTCCTGCTAGTACCGTACATTCATCACTGATTAATCTGGACAGCTGAGTGTATTGACTGCTATCTGAAATAACGACAAATTTTGGCTTAAATTGACGGACTAATTCAGCCAGTTTATTAACATTACTGTGCCCACTGATAGCCAACACATTAAATTTGTCAGGGTGTTGCTCTATGATAGCTAAGGTACTGGCTCCAATGGAACCCGTTGCACCTAAAACAACAACATTTTTGGGATTCTGCGTCATTATGAAACAAAATGAATAAAGGCAAAATAAAAGGGTGTAGCAGCAATCAGCGAATCAAAGCGATCCAAAAAACCACCATGACCTGGCAGCAGGAAACCACTGTCTTTAATATTATTTTGGCGTTTTAATAAACTGGCAAATAAATCACCAATGACTGAGATGATTGCTATTAATGGAAAAAAGGCAATAAAATATAGTGGATTATAGCCTAACCACACCGCTACAAAATAACCGTAGATAGCGGTAAATGCTAACCCTCCAACTAAGCCTTCAACCGTTTTTCCTGGGCTTATTTGAGGGGCAAGTTTGTGCTTACCAAAAGTTTTGCCCGAGACATAAGCTCCAATATCTGCTATCCAAATAAGTAAAAACAACGCTAGGGTAAGCTGCGCACCTTTTTCTGGCAATTGATGAATAGAGGTTAGTGATGCACCGAACAACAATAATACACCAACACCTAAGGCATATTTTTTAGCGTATTTCACAGCGCCTTCTCGGGGCTTCAACAACCACACTAAACAAATCAACCAAATAATACTGGCAGCAATGAGAATACGCACAACATCAATCTCAATAAAACTGGCTTTATTGATAAAAATAATACTTATTCCAACCAAAGCAGACATGACAATAGAGTTTATTGGGCTCTTTTTAACGCATTGAAACCATTCATACCCAATCATACTGGCTAAAAACGCGGTAAATAAAGTGAACAGCAATTCATCACCTTTTAAAATAATCACGATTACAACTGGAGCTAATAAGAGCGCAGTGAGTATTCTTTGTTTAAGCATTTAAATTTCTTCCTTTACGTGGTTTGGAATTTTACCAAACCTTCTTTCGCGATTATAGTATTCCTCAACCGCTTGGTTCAAGCTTGACTCATCAAAATCAGGCCATAATGTTTGAGTAAAATAGAGCTCTGTATAGGCTGCTTGCCATAACAAAAAATTTGATAAGCGTTGATCTCCACCTGTTCTGATTAATAAATCGGGGTAAGGTGCATCGTTTAAAGAAAGAAATTGCTCAAATGTTCGCTCATTTATATCGGATTCCTTAATAAGGTTGTTCTTTAGTGCAAGAGCCAATCGATGTGCTGCTTGCATAATATCCCAACGCCCACCATAGTTGACTGCTATGGTTAACACCATTTTCTTATTCTCTTTTGTTAAATCCTCAACTGTTTTCATGCGCTTGCGCAATCCATCGGAAAAACGCGACAAATCACCGATAAAACTTAAGCGCACTCCATTTTCATGCAATTCTGGCACTTCTTTTTTTAAAGCACGTGTGAACAACTCCATTAGCATAGAAACTTCTTTTTCCGGTCTTTGCCAATTTTCGCTACTAAAGGCAAAAAGAGTCAACCATTGAACACCAATTTCTGATGCTTGTTTTATGGCTTTTCTAACCGAATTTACACCAGCTTTATGCCCTGATGTGCGGTATTTATTTCGTAAGGTTGCCCAACGACCATTGCCATCCATAATGATAGCAATGTGTTTGGGAGCTTTTGAGGTTTCTGTAGACAAAACAAATGGTATAATTCTCAAAAGAATTATATTTCCATTAATTCTTCTTCTTTAACTTTAACCACGTCATCAACTTTACTGACATAGGTATTAGTAATTTGTTGGATGCTTTCTTCAGCATTGTGTTGTTCATCTTCGGTGATGTCTTTGTCATTTTGCATTACTTTAAATGAATGGTTGGCATCGCGACGGATATTTCTTATCGCTATTTTGCAATTTTCACCCAAAGAGTGAACTAATTTAACCATTTCCTTGCGTCGTTCTTCTGTTAATGGCGGTAAAGGCAAACGAATAACCATCCCTGCGCTGACTGGATTTAGCCCTAATGAGGACTGCATAATTGCTTTTTCAATGGGTGCCACCATGTCTTTTTCCCAAGGTGTGATTGTCAATGTTCGCGCATCAGAAACAGCAACATTTGCCACCTGACTCAATTGCGTAGCACTGCCATAATAGTCTACAGAAATTCCATCAAGCAATGCTGTGTTTGCTCGACCTGTGCGAACACTGGTTAATTCACTTTTTAATGATTCAACACTTTTGCCCATTCTTAGCTTTGCATCATCTATAATTTCGTTTATCATCTTTTACACCTATTGTTTACGGTTAAACTGCTCTTGTGACATTAATTTCTAACTATTGTTCCAATATTCTGACCTTGGATAATCTTCATCAAGGCACCTGATGTACCCATATTGAAAATTCTTAATGGCATGCCTTGATCTCGACATAATACCACTGCTGCTGTATCCATTACTGCTAATTTCTTTTCGATGACTTCATCGTAAGACAACTCATCGTATTTAACAGCATCAAGATTTGTCACTGGATCAGCTGAGTATACGCCATCGACTTTTGTTGCTTTGAGTACAATTTCCGCATCAATTTCTATGGCTCTTAAGGAAGCAGCAGAGTCTGTGGTGAAAAAAGGATTGCCTATTCCTGCTGCAAAAACAGCAATATTGCCTTTTTCTAAATGCCTAATGGCTTTACGACGGATGTAATCTTCACAGACTTCATGAATTTGTATGGCTGACATCACACGTACTTTAGATCCTGCTTTTTCGATGGCATTTTGTAATGCCAGAGAATTCATCACCGTCGCCAACATTCCCATGTGGTCACCGGTAACGCGATCAATACCTGATTTTGCAAGACCTGCACCACGGAATATATTTCCTCCGCCAATAACAATACCAATTTCCACTCCCATTTCATGAATCTCATGAATCTCAGCAGCAATGCGATTGATTACTTTTGGATCAATACCGTAATCCTCCTCGCCCATCAGTGCTTCACCACTGAGTTTGAGAAGGATACGTTTAAATTTTGAAGAATTATTCGCCACGGGCTTGTGCCATAACCTCTTCTGCAAAATTATCTTCTTTCTTTTCTATGCCTTCGCCAACTTCCATGCGTGCATAGGATACCACGTCTGCACCTTCTGATTTCAACAATTTTTCAACGCTCATATCTGGGTTTTTAACAAAGGGTTGTCCATATAATGTAATTCCTGCTAGGAATTTACGTAAACGACCACCAATCATTTTTTCAACAATCTCAGGTGGTTTACCACTGTCAGCAACTTGTGCAATTAAAATTTCTTTTTCTTTAGCAATAACATCTGCTGGAACATCTTTTTCAGCGATGTATTCAGGACTAACTGCTGCAATATGCATAGCCAAGTCTTTTGCTAAGTCTGTATTGTCCGTAGAAACATTAACCACAACACCAATTTTTACACCATGTATATAATGTCCAAATACACCTTGATCCGCCGTTAATTGTGAGATTCTACGGATTTGAATGTTTTCTCCAATCTTGGCAATCAATGCAGTTCTAATTGTTTCAACACTCTCACCATCAATTTCTGATGCAAGCAATTGTTCAACATTTTCTGTACCCAAAGCAGCAGCGTGTGCCGCAATTTTATCCGCAAATGCTAAAAACTGTGCATCTTTCGCGGCAAAATCTGTCTCAGAATTGATTTCAATTATAGTGGCTTTTTTACCATCATCTGCAATAACGATTTTAACCACGCCTTCAGCTGCAACGCGACCTGATTTCTTAGCCGCTTTTGCCGCACCAGATTTACGCATTTCTTCAATTGCCACTTCAACATCTCCATTTGAAGCAACTAATGCTTTTTTGCATTCCATCATACCAGCACCGGTACGTTCTCTTAATTCTTTAACCATTGAAGCTGTAACGCTCATGTTTAAATCCTCTTCGTTTACGAACTCATTGGCTCGTGTATTTATTTAAAATTTAGTTAAGAGCAAGTTAACTTGCCCTTAATATCGTATCAAAAAAGAAATTAATCTTCAGTTTTCTTAGTTACTTTTTTCTTAGTTACTTTTTTCTTAGTCACTTTTTTCTTGGTTACTTTTTTAACTTCTGCTTTGACTTCTTCTTTTACTTCTGGTTTTGCTTCTTCTGTTTTAACTTCTTTTGTTTTAACTTCTTCAACAGGAGTCGCTTCTTTTTTCTCAGTCTTTTTTGCAGCAACGGCTTTTTTTGCTTCTTTTTTTACTTTTTCTGCATCACTTGGTGCAGGCATTGAAGCGCGGCCTTCTAATACAGCATCTGCAAAAGTTGATGCGTACAATTTAATTGCTTTCATCGCATCATCATTTCCAGGAATGATATAATCAACACCTTCAAATGAATTATTTGTATCCACAACAGCTATCACTGGAATTCCTAATGTATTTGCTTCTTTAATCGCGATTGACTCATGCTTAGTATCAACAATAAACATTGCATCTGGAACACCAGCCATGTCCTTGATTCCACCTAAAGATTTTTCCAATTTAGTTAATTCTCTTTCGTGCTTTAACTGCTCTTTTTTAATCAATTTATCCATGCGACCATCCGCTTTCATTGCTTCAATGTCACGAATTCTATTAATTGATTGTTTGACTGTCTTGTAGTTAGTCATCATGCCACCTAACCAACGGTTAGTCACATAAGGCATACCGCAACGAATCGCTTCTTGCTTCATCACTTTACCGGCAGAACGCTTTGTACCAACAAACATAACTTTCCCACGGCGTGATGCCAAAGAACTTACGTAGTTTAACGCATCTTTCATTAGTTTTTCAGTCTTGGATAAGTCAATGATATGAATTTTATTTTTAGAACTAAAAATGTATTGATCCATTTTTGGATTCCAGTATCTGGTATTGTGTCCGAAATGTACACCAGCTTCCAGCAGCTGCTTTATGCTAACATTAGCCATTATTAATTTTCCTAATTTAAGGGTTATAAACTATGCATTCATGCTTGATTAACAACCAATAAAAATTGGCACCCAGTTAAATCATTTAGCATGATGCAGGATTTACTTTCTCGCAAAACAAGCGAAAAGCCGCGGGATTATACTGTAAAGCAGTTTATCCAACAAGGAAGTTTGTGGATTTTGGTGGTTAAATTAGCTATTTTCTTGCAACATTTGCAAAATACTCGAAAAATCTTTTGTTCCTTGACCATTGTATTTGTGTAATTCATACAATTGACCAGCAGCGGCACCTAAAGGAATGGGGCTGTGTGATTTGCTGGCAAGCTCTTGAGCTAGTCCCAAGTCTTTACTCATAAGATTGGTCATAAAGCCACCTTTATAATCATTGCTTGATGGCACATTGGGCATCACTCCTGGAAATGGATTATAGACTTGCAATGACCAGTTGTTACCTGATGAAGCTTTCATAATCTCAGATAAAACACCCGCATCAAGCCCTTGTCTTGTTCCCATATTTAAAGCTTCAGCAGTACCGATCATATGTACAGCTAATAACATGTTGTTGCAAATTTTTGCCACCTGCCCAGCACCTGATGCACCGGCATGAAAGATATTTTTACCCATGGCATCTAGTATGGGCTTGGCTTTTTCAAAAGCTTCAGGTTCTCCTCCACAGATAAAGGTTAATGTCCCTGCAATCGCTGCGGCTGTTCCTCCTGAAACTGGCGCATCAACCATATTAATGCCTTTAACCTTACAAGCCGTTGCCACATGGCGCGCATCATCGGCTGCGATTGTGGAACTATCAATAACTAAAACATCTTTGGAAATGTGGTTGATTAAACCATTTTTGCCGGTATAAAGTGACTTGACAATTGAACCATTTGGTAACATGGAAATTATCACATTAGCATTAGTTAATGCCGAAACAGCTGAATCTGCTTGTTTAGCACCTGCCTTTACAGCTTTTGCGACCACTTCTTTATTTAAATCATAAACGGTTAAGTTATGCCCTGCTTTGATGAGATTCTCTGCCATGGGGCCGCCCATGTTACCCAAACCAATAAATGCGATATTTGTCATTTTCTATCCGTCTTATTATATAATTCTCCCATTATATCAAGACTATGGGCAACATATCAAAGAACTGAATAATTTATTTTAACTTAGCATAAGCTTGCTTGCCCTTTTGCGAAAGCAAAGAAGAAATATGCAATTCCAAAACTTTGTCTAAAAAATCTTGAATACTTATTTTATCTGTTGAAAGCAATGAGGTTTGACCTGTAATATAAAGGTGTGCCAATCCGATAACCGCCGCATTTAACGCTGTTAATGCCACTTGTAAATCTACCGTGATAAACAAACCTTCACTCATGCATTTTTGTGTGGTTGTGGTGATGGCTTTTATGGTTTTCTGACGTTCTGCCAAATACCTTTTGGATGAGAGTATTTCTTTTGTTTCAAGGTTTTTAATCAACAAAAAGTAACCTGGAAATTTTTGCGCAAATTGCAGGTAAGATTGACCAATAGATTTCATTTGCGCAAGCGGGTTATTTGGGGTGCGGGCAAGTGATTCTTCTCGGTATTTTGTTTGCAACTGATACCCTGCGACTGCCACTTCCGTTAATAACTCTTTTTTTCCATTAAAATGTTTATAGATGGCTGGTTGCGAGGTTCCAACAAGCTCAGCGACTTCTTTGAGTTGAAAATTTAAGCCATTTTTGGCTTTAATTAAATGCGCAACAGCATTGATTATAGATTGCCTTAAATTGCCGTGATGGTAATTGCTTTTTTTAACTGGTTTCATAGAGTCATCATACCGCGATAGGCGATAACAAACAACTGTTACCAGTTTGACAAACCATTTAATGTTTGTTGATAAATAAGCTGAGCATGGGATAAAACAGACGCTCGCCATTCGGGCATTGAAGGGTAAAAACGTTCCACCAACCTTAATGTTTGACGAACCCTTTGACTCGATTGATTATTGAGATTTTGCCTTAGCCAGTTATCCATAATTAATGCTTGCAACATGCTATCTAAATCATAGGTGCCAATTTCGATGACCACCGTTAATACATCTGGCTTGCTTAACTTATGCAGTTCATCCCGAAGACCTTGAATAAGTAAGCCATTGTAGTCAGGGCTGATGCCTTCATCGAAAATATCATCTGAATGAATCGCTGTTTGCCACCACTGACTTGCCATTTTATATTTTTTTGAGCCGACCTGATCTTGAGAAATAAAGAATGGCAAGCCATATTTTCCTATGCCTGTGTGCCAATCAATACTAACAACCTTACGCGCGTGCTTTAGCTTTGATTTGACCACTTCAATCAATACCTTTTTTGACCAACTGTCTTGATTACCACCATAGCCTATACCGCTTGCATCCTCATATTGCCCTGCAGTAATTGCCTGAATGGCATTAAAGATACCTTTTTCTGATGCAAATTGATGAAAATTGTCAATTGACTTTTTCAATGTTTCACTGTTTATTTCCTCTATTTTTATGAGGTTTTTAAGTTTTGCATAATTTTTATTTTTTGGGTGAACAGCCTTGTGGTTTAAAAAATTACGGTTTAAGTCAATATTATCTTCATTGGTTCGACTGTTATAAGCCCAACCGTATGCATTAACGGCATGAATCAATAAAACAGCACAATCTTCAGCGAGGGTTAAATGTTGCTTTTGATGCAACCATTGCACAATGGTTGCAGAGCCTGTTGCCGCCTCTAAACCATGGGTGCCACAGGTGACTAAAAACACTTTGGTGGCATCTTTTGCACCACACCACACCACATCCATTGCCAAGTCTTCACCACTTGGGGATTTAGCTCGGGGATTTATATGCGATTCAACGACTAAGTTGTTTTTTTTACACACAGCAAGAAATTTTGTTCTCCCTTGCTCGTAACTGTCTGAAAAGTAGTACATTAACAACTATAAGGTTGCATTAATGAAATCCATCAGCAGTTTATTAAACATCGATGGATTTTCAACAAATGGAGCATGACCAACAGAATTAATAACATGTACTTTATCGCCCCAAAGATTTTTCCAATGTGCTTGATTGAGATAATCTAAGGCAACAAAAGGGTCATTTTCTCCATGAATAACGGCAATTGGGTGACGCCATTGTGCTATTGTCTCTGTTTGTATATGCCCTGATTCTCCACTCATCCAATGCCCTATCATTATTTCTCTTGCCATGCCATGAGTGCGTTTTGCCGTTAAAGCTAAAGCCGCTGGTATTGGGGCTAATGTTCCATAAATCGCACGAATAAAATCATTTAATTCATTATCTGTTAAGTCTGCCTTACCTGTTGCCTCAAGTGAAGAAGGCAAAAAGGCTTTCTCAACATTCTCAATGCCAGGACCAACAGGTGGTGCTCCCATAATCATCATGCTTGTCACTGGCAGTCCTTGACCAGCCATTTCCATCGCAATATTACCACCCAATGACCACCCAAGGACACCATAACTTTCAAAACCTAGAGCTCGCATCACCTTCCCAACAATCTTAGCATAGCCTGGAATGGTATAATGTTGTTTTGGAGACACGGCATTATCTGAACAACCATGTCCAGGTAGATCTATGGCAATTAAGCTTATATTTTCTGACTTCAATAAATTTAATTGTTGAAAAAACACCTCTTTACAGCTTGAATTTCCATGAATAAACACCCAAGCGTTAGTCCCTTCTCCTACTCGCCAGTATTCTATTTTCATGCCACTGACATTCACTGAATCAACCATTCCGTTGCTTCTTAATCTGGCAGCTTCTTCGCGTAAAATTTTATTATCTTGATTGTTTAAATTAGACATAATGAGTTAAAACCTCCACGTCACATCAACACCATAAGTTCTTGGATCCCCACGACTCAAGAAATCATTGCCTAAAAAGTCTCTGCCACGCAAATCTAAATACTCTTTATCAAATAAATTTTTTGCCCACAGAGAAGCAGACCATTTATCACTGTTTGGGTTATAGGTAAGGCGCGTATTGAATAAGGTTCGGGTGGGTAGAAAAGACGCAACAGGGTTATTGTTTGCTTCTGAGAAACTGTGCTGACGGTAAGAATATTCCGAATACCAATCTAAATTCCCATGCGCTAAGGCAAAGGTATAATTTGCCGTCGCTGCACCCGATGCTTTGGGTGCATTTGGCAACTTATTGCCCGTAAAATCAACACCGACTCCAGCCGCATCTGGAAAAGAGTCAAACTCAGCATTTAACAATCCAAAACTTAAACCCAATCTTAAATTATCATTGGCATTATACGTAATTGAACCTTCTAAACCATTGGTCTTAACACGCGCTGCGTTTCTTAGTTGTATATCGGTTAGATTATTGCCTATTTCGACAAATTGCAAGATTTGAAAATCTTTATAAGTTGCAGTAAAAACAGCCAAATCAAAACTCACTTTGCCATCAGAAGAGCTGCCTTTTAGACCAAACTCATAGCTATCAACCGTTTCTTCTTTAAAATCAATGCCATTATCAATTGAATTTTGCGAAATAAAACCAACATTAAACCCACCTGATTTAAAGCCCGTGGCGTATTTCACGTACATATTCATATCCTCATTGATGGCATAGGTCAAACCTAATGTCGGCGTGGCTTTTGAAGATGAAATTTTATCTCTAAAGTTATCGGCAGCACCCAATCCAAATGCTGGGCCATTAGTCAATGAATACCTGACATTTTTGCTTTCATCCGTGTATCTTAGTCCAAAGTTCAAAATTAAATTGTCCGTAATATCGGCATCAATGGAAGTAAATGCAGCGTAAGCATTTGTGATTAAATTTGCATCAATTGCAATATCAAAAGGAACAGGAGAAAATCCTGTGCCCACATGCGCAGGTCTAAAGTTAGTGGCATCTTCTCGCAAGTAATACAAACCAACCATGTAGCGAATTCTTTGGTCTCCAGGTGATGCCAATCTTAACTCATGGGAGATTTGATTGCCTTTATCAAAAAATTCCGCATTAACTAAATCCAAAGGACTGTAATCCGTATCATTTAATTTGTGTTGCTTAGAGTTTCTATAAGCACTAATCAAAGTAACAGAATAATCGTTATCTAATTCATAATTAAAATTAAAACTCACACCACCATTATCTTTATTATCCAATGGAGAAACATTGGTATTGACCTTTCTTGGTGGTGTTGGAAATTGTGTTGAACCAGTTGCCGCGCCTCCAGTTTGTGCCTCTCCCACGGGTTTTGTCGTATCAGTGGTGGAATAATCTGCAAATACATCGAGTGTCAACTTTTCACTCAAATCAAAACTCAACTGCCCTCTTATGGTTTTTCTTTCCAAAGCATCTATTTCACTGTTGTCAAATAAATTCACCCCAAACCCATCTCGCGTTTCATAAGCAGCAGATAAACGCCCAGCCACCGCATCGTTCATTGAGCCCTCTACGGTCATATAGGCTTCATATGTTCCATAATTTCCAATAACGGTTCTAAATAGGCCTTGAAATTCGTCCGAAGGTGTTGCAGAAGTTAAACTAACCGCACCAGAAACGGTATTTCGCCCAAATAAATGACCTTGCGGACCTCGTAACACTTCGACTTGCTTAATGCCAAATAAAGGTTGCGATAAAGCCGATGCTTGCCCAATATAAACCCCATCAATATACAAACCTGAACGCGAATCAAATCCAATATTACGACCGCCACCACCAACGCCTCTAATATTAATATTGCTAAACCCATTAACTTTTTCAAAACTAAAATTAGGCACTAAAGCCTGAACATCCTCAATCGTTTTGGCACGAGTTTTTTCTAATTGCTCTTCATTGAAAGCTGACATTGATATAGGAACATCGACAAGCGCTTGTTCTCTTTTTTGTGCAGTAACAATGACCTCTTCATACTCTCTATTTTCTTGCTTACCTTCGTCTTCTTGTTGCGAATATGCACTATTACTATACAAACTTGCTGCAATAAAAAGTGATAATATGCTTTTATTTACCATTTGACCTCTACTCCCAAAAACTATGTTTTTACTTGATAATACCAATAAAATTTACTATGATGACTTTAATGTTAATTCAATTAACTTTAATTTGTCAAGTTAATTTTATAAGGCGCACCTACAAAATAGTGACATAAACACATGAAAAAAATAAACCGAAGAAAGTTTTTATACACCGCATCCACTCTACTGTTAGCTGCTGGCGGACTGTCTTGGTATAACATGTCAAAAAAGCCACCCCTAGGAATGCCCATTGATGACGCGCTTATCAAAAATGGTCAAGCGCTGTTAAATAAAATTATTGCTATCGATATTCACGCTCACCCAGGTCGTTCATTTATCGAAGGCGCAAAAGACATTGATTTTAAATTTAACTATTATGCTTTGATTGGTCGTTTCGAAGAGGAAACAATTGCAGACATGAAAAAGGCAGGATTTGTGGCATCATCCTTTTCAACGGTTTCTGACTACCAAATTTTACGTCTTGGAAAAAATGGCATATCGGCAAGACGGGAGTTTAATGCCAATGAAGCGTGGCAAAGTTACCAAACACAAATTGCTACACTTAAATCACTGATAACCAATGATGTTATACAAATCCGAACCCCTAAAGACATCTTTACCGCTAAGACAACAGGAAAAATAGGCATGTTATTCAGTGCCGAAGGGGCTGATTTTTTACAAGGCAATTTGGATAATTTAGACAGCTGTTATAACGATGGCATCCGATGCATAACGCTGATGCATTACCACATTAATAAAATAGGCGACATACAAACCCAAGCAGCACGACACAATACCCTTACACCCTTTGGTACTTCACTCATTAAAAAAATGAATAAAAAAGGCATCATTATTGACTTAGCACATGCCCATAAAAAAACCTTAAACAAGGCACTAGAAGTAACGCAAAAACCCGTCATGATTTCGCACGCATTAATTCGGCATAAAAACTTTGACCACCCTCGCTATATTGATGCAGAAGATGCCAAGCGAGTTGCACAGACTGGAGGGCTTGTGGGTGTTTGGCCTGCAGGTTTAGGTTTGCACACATTATCCGATTACATAGACCAAATCTTTCGGCAAATTGATGACATTGGCATAAATCATGTGGCTATTGGCACCGATATGGATGCCAATTATAAACCAGTTTTCTACAATTACACACAAGCACCAATTCTGGCTGGCGCACTCTTAAAAAGAGGGTTAACTCAAGATGAAGCGGGTAAAATACTGGGCGGGAACTTTATTCGCTTTTTCAAAGAAGTCGTAAAACAATAAAAG
Organism: Lysobacterales bacterium; assembly: GCA_026988115.1. Taxonomy (GTDB): domain Bacteria; phylum Pseudomonadota; class Gammaproteobacteria; order Xanthomonadales; family Marinicellaceae; genus NORP309. The sequence continues at coordinate 40,628 of JALSLV010000016.1, forward strand.
GAAAAATAATGAAAACACTACAAACCTCTACCCTCATACTATTTGTTATAATCACAATCAGTTCTTGCGCCCAAAGAAATAAACATAATCCCGTAGAATATTATAATTCCCCTTCACAAAGCACCTTAGATCTGCCTTTTTCCGAAGCCGTTCGAGTGGGAAATTTAGTTTTTCTTGCGGGACAATTAGGCATGGATACCACAAAAGGCAAACTGGTAGAAGGTGGCATCAAAGCCGAAACCAAGCAAGCCATGAACAACATAAAAAATACACTCAAAGGCATGCACCTATCCATGCAAGACATTGTTAAATGCACGGTTATGTTAGCTGACATTAAAGAATGGCAAGCCTTTAATGAAGTTTATGTCACTTATTTTTCAAAACCATTTCCTGCAAGAAGCGCCTTTGCAGCAAGCGGGTTAGGCTTTAATGCCAGATTAGAAATAGAATGTATTGCTGCCGTTAAAAAATAGTAATGTACAGCTGATGGGCGTAGCCCATCCTACACAAAAAACTGAGTAAATTTACAAATCAAACATTACTTGAATCTTTGCGTAGGATGGGCTATGCCCATCAAAATAATAGCGAAAATTCATGATAAAATACGTAGATATACCAAACCAATGCTGTTAATGCAAATACGCATAAAGTTTAGTGGCAACTTCTGAGCTGATGCCTTTAAGTTTGACTAAATCTTCAATACTGGCTTTTTTCAAGCCTTGTAAACCACCAAAGTGGTTGAGCAAATCGGCTCGGCGTTTTTCACCAATGCCATCAATGCCTTCGAGTAAGGATTTTTTGCGTGATTTAGCTAAAGCTTTGCGGTGTCCTGTGATGGCAAAACGGTGGGCTTCGTTGCGGATAAATTGGGTCATGTGTGAAAGCAATGAATTGGATTCTGGCTTTATCATGATATTTTGCGATAACACAAACAAACGCTCCTCGCCTGCTGTGCGGTTTTCGTCTTTGGCTATGCCGATTATTTCTATGCCATTTACCTTGTTCTCTTGCAAGATTTTCAACGCTTGGTTGGCTTGTCCTTTACCGCCATCAATTAAAAAAACATCTGGCTGTTCGTATTTATGCTTTTTAATGGATTCAAGTCGTTTTTGGATGACTTGGCGCATGGCTGCGTAATCATCTCCGCCTGTTATGCCTGATATTTTATAATTGCGGTACATGTTTTTTTTGACGCCATTGCCATCAAAAACCACACAAGAGGCCCGTGTTTTTTCGCCAAAAACGTGTGATATGTCAAAACATTCGACTCGATTAGGCGGTTTTTTCAAACCAACTTGACTCACCCACGTTTGCCACTTGTGTTGCCAATTGGCTTTTTTTGCCACATAGAGTTCAAGTGCGTTAGTCATGTTAAGGTTATTCAACTCCAACATCTTTTTTCTCTCACCACGCGGTTTATTTTGAACTTTTACGCTGGCTTGTGCAATTTGCGACAAGGCATTTTCTATCCACTGTTTATCGGACAACTCTTGATTAACGATTATCAATTCAGGTACAGGTTTGTCTTGGTAATATTGGGAGATGAAAGCTGATAATACTTCATCGTCTTTATTGTCTTTGGGCACTTTTGGGTAAAAATTTCGGTGTCCGAGCATTTGTCCGCCTCTTACCGCGCATAAAGTCACAATAAACAAACCCAATTCATGCGACACACTAAAGAGGTCAATATTAAGATTTGATTTGGATTCAACCACTTGTTGGGATTGAATGATTTTCAGCTCTTTTATTTGATCACGAATTTCTGCTGCTTTTTCAAAATCCAATCTTTGTGAGCAGTCATTCATGGATTGAACCAATTCCTGCACCACTTGAGTGGACTTGCCAGCTAAAAATTCTTTTGTGTAATGCAGTTGTTTTTTATATTCCTCTTGTGACACCAATCCAACACAAGGAGCCGAACAACGATTAATTTGGTATTGCAAACACGGACGAGAACGATTGGCGTAAGTGCTGTTGTTGCATTGCCTAACCTTAAAGAGTTTTTGCAAATGATTAAGTGTGTGTCTAACCGCTTGTGCACTGGGAAAAGGTCCAAAATAACGTCCTTTGCCTTTTTTGGCTCCACGTCGGAACTCCAATAATGGAAATTCATCATCATTTTCGGACAAATAAATATAAGGGTAACTCTTACCGTCTTTGAGTAAGATATTGTATTTAGGCTTGTTTTGTTTGATGAGCTGGTTTTCTAAAATCAATGCCTCACCTTCATTACGGGTAATGCTAAAACGCATATTCGCAACCAGACTCACCAACACCATGGTCTTACGGTCTTTGGCTTTACCCGAAAAATAACTGCCCACACGGTTTTTTAGATTTAACGCTTTGCCCACATAAATGACCTTATCGTGTTTATCCAACATCTGATAAACCCCCGGTTTTGGTGGTAATTGTTTTGCAAAGGTTTTACCGTTGAAGGCCATTCATTACTTTTTTAATTGAGTTTCGCCATTATAGCGAAACTCATATAAAATATTGTGGGTATTTACCAACTATATCGATAACCAATGGTTGGTGAGACATTTGATGTTTCTTCTTTGACTCCAAAGTGCAGCGATGAGTTTTTATTAAACTTGTAAAGAGCAGTAACGCCTAGACTAAAGCCTTCATCAGCTGCATTTAAACGATTACTGAAGTCACCTCTGCCACTGACATTAAAATCCTGATAATCAAGGACAGTAATTAGTTCGAATTTATCCGACAAAATAGTTCTCGTTCCAATAGTTGCTAAAACACCGCCATTATTGTGTAAATCATACCACTTATAGCCAAGCTCGGCATAAAAGTCAGTTTTATCTGCTATAGATTTGTTAAAACCTAAACTGAATCTGTGAGAATTTTCAGTAAAAGAATTTATCCCTTTATTTTTCTGTGAAAGATCAGCCTCTAAATAAAAATCATCATTTATCGCATAGGAACCCTCCAATGAGACGGAGTCAAAATTTCCATATGTATCTGATTCTATATTGGTATAATTAATCTCCAGCCAAGTATAGTCAATCTCATCATTTGCCAAAGCCGTCAAACTGGTGACTAAACATGAAGCCAGAATTAGTGTTTTTAATTTCATAATTAATATCTCATATTAAATGCCAAACAGAATTGTTTGACTGCTGAGATTGTAGTGCTAGATGCATTAAATTAGTGTTAAAAAAAAATTAAGGTATACTTAAGTTTTCGTAAAGAAGGCATTAAAGAAGTGTAAAGAACGCGTTAAACATCAAGTAATGGGAGGTGTTTAAGTGCATGGTAGTTTAAGGATAATTGAATACAATGTTTTAACTCTTTTTCAGGAAGTTCTTCATCTAATGCAAAAATCAAAATGCGATTGCCTTCGAAAGTAAACTCTTGTGGGTAAATTTCTTTAAATGTTTCAATCAGGTTGGTTTTGCAATTGAAAAATATCCCGTATTGATTGGGAAATGATTTTCTCCACGCAATGCGAACAGCACTGCCATCTTTGCTTAAATAACTCGGTTCATTCCATTTAAGTGTTTCCCTTAGAGTTAAGTCGGATTCTTTTGCCACTGAAAATATAAGTTGTCTTAATTGCATTATTTTAGGTTGGATTTCCATTGGGTAGGTGTCGATAACGTTTTTAACTTCTGGATTCATTTAACTATCCATGCTTTTTCAACAAGTAATTCTTGTTGTGAGAATATTTTGCCAACAAACTTATCGCCTTGGTGAATCTCACCTACCCCTTTTGGTGTGCCTGTCATGATGATATCACCATCAACCAAAGTACAAAAACTTTGTATGTCGGCTAAGATTTCTTCGGGTTGGTACAACATCAATTCACAACCACCTTGCTGAGCAAGTTGACCATTGATAAACAACTCTAAGCGAAGGTCTTTAACTTCACCAGAAAAGGCAACAAACTCACTAAAAACAGCCGAACCATCAAAAGCCTTGGCACGTTCCCAAGGCAACCCTTTGGCTTTTAATTGCGATTGAATCTCGCGTTTGGTCAAATCCAAGCCAAAACCCACTTTGCTGAATTTACCGTCTTTGATTATAAAACACAGTTCACCCTCATAATGAATTGGGTCTTGTTTATTAAAATAAATTTCATTAGCAATAGCCGAAGGCGGTTTCATAAATAAAGCCGGTTGAGACGGAACTTCGTTATCTAACTCTTTAATATGTGCCACATAATTGCGAGCAACACAGAGAATTTTGGTTGGTTTGAGAGCATAGCTTAACATTTGTATGAATAATTTATCAATAATCCTTTATTGTATCTTACTTCACACTTTTGTAAATTAAAATTTCTAAACCTAGCGGCTAAACACTCCCAAATATTCTGGCACTTCAAAGTCAGGAAATAATTCTTGCTGATTGGTAAAATTCATGCGTTTATCCATTAACTCAGCGATAACCGTGCGGTAATCGGTTGTTGGCAATAAGTCGCCAGGACCGACCAAATCTTGGGTTCTTAAACCAGGCCAATCGGTAAATACTTGACCTCCATTGACTCCTCCACCCATGACAAAGGCAACATTTCCAGTGCCATGGTCGGTGCCATTTGAGCCATTCTCTGCCACTCGTCGCCCAAATTCCGTGAGAGAAATTACCGTAATATTTTGCATTCTGTCGCCCATATCGGCATAAAAAGCCGCTAAGGTATCGGCAAACTCTTTGGCTAACACCGCCAGAGTTGCATTTTCATCATTATGCGTATCCCAACCACCAATGTCTATGCTGGCAGTTTCAACTCCAATACCCGATTTAATTAACAAAGCCAAATCTTTAAAACGGTTGCCAAATCCACTGTTGGGATAATTGGCTTCATTTTCCACTGGATAATCTTCTGGATTTATTGAAGCCACCTCTGCAAGACCATTAAAAGTGGCTTGAGCGACCTTGTCCAATGCGCTTTTGCCTGCAAAAAGTGACAACAGTTTAGCTTGCAGGGCAACACTTTCTGACTCTGGGGCTTTAATGGCAAAACTGTCAATATTGTCCAGTGCAACCACTTGTTCTGCCCCTGACAAACTTTTGGGTATAGATTTATTTAACGCAACTGATTTAAAAGCAGTTGCGTTTACATTATTAGACGAGTTTGCATACCGAGCTAACCAACCCGATTGCACACCCTCGTCCATTGTTCCTCTGTCCACATCTGCTTGCGTTTTAAAATGAGAGTGACTTGAACCCAACTCACCACACGCATGAATCATGGCTAAGTCTTTGTTTTCATAAATAGGCAACAAGGCAGACATTACAGGATTTAAACCAAAAAAACCATCCAAATCCAAAGCGGCATCATTTAAGCCATTTGGTTTGGCTACCGCGATATTTGGCCTATTAGCGTAATAGTCTTCATCGCCATGCGGCACAATCAAATTTAAACCATCGGCAGCACCCCGTTGAAACACATAAATTAATATGTCGGTATTTTTATTTTCAACTTTATTGCTCGAACCTAACTGTAAAAAACTTCTTCTTGTTTGCATATTATTTCTCCTAATTGAGTTGAAAATAAGGCGAGCCCATAGCCAATGCTAAAGCCCCTTGTATTTTAAGCGGTGAAACTCTGCCATTTTTCGTTCCATCGTATAAATAATCAAGCATCAACCTTTGATCGGACTCGTTCATTTGCCGATATATTATTTTTTCTGTAATTTGTTGGTAGATATTTTCAGGTGTATAAGGTTTGCTTACCAAATTTGAAAGGTCGTATTGATAACCTGCAAAATCCCTAAAGCAAACGTCGTTGGCATAATTCCACCGAAACAACATACCCGTAGTGGACTCCCAAAAACTTGCCACATCAGGATAACCATCAGGAGACTGCCAAAAGAAAGGTCGTTGACCTAAAGAATCAAACATTTGTCGCGTGGAACGAACAGCCCCTCTGCCAGTAAATGTTACGGCAAGAGAACGAGCAACAGCCGTCATGTAGTGGAATGGGCGTTTTAATTTTTTATCTTGTGAATTAATAAACTCATTGGATAACAAAATATGACGCAAACAAGCTTTTATGTCGCCCTGGGAATCAAGAAACCTCTCTGCCGTGGATTCAATAATGGCTGGACTTGGCTCATCCGCAATAAAATGCCTGCATAATTTTGTAGCCATAAATGTTGCAGTTGACTCATGAGCAGCCAATATTTCCACAACGTGCTCTCCATCAGTAACCCCACCTCCACTACTAATTGTATGACCTAATACTAGTTTTTCATCACCATCATGGTCTTTTCGACTGAACCTGAACTTACCGTTGCGTTGATTTATCTTCCAACCCGTAAAACAACGCGCCACTTCATCAATATCGTGGTGTGTATAAGGACCGTCAACACCCAACGTATGCAATTCCATTAATTCTCGGGCATAATTTTCATTGGGTGCTTCTTTGCTGCTGGCATAACCATCCAAATAATAAATCATCGCAGGACTTTTAGCACTGGCATGAAGCAATTGCGAAAAACTGGACAATGCCAAAGGGCGCATAACCTCTTTATCTTCTTGGGTTTTTAAAAACACCACAGGGCCATCCAAGTGATAAACGCTGAAATGATTATTCCAAAACTCAACCATGATCTGTAACAGTTGCTTTTTACTGTAAATGGCTCGTAAATAGGTTGCCATGGCTAGCTCATCTGCTGCCCGTAGACGGGATATTTCTCTTGTTCTTACCTGCAATCGTGTTTGGGCTATCGACTGATTGACTGTTGGTAAATGTTCATCGATATAAGCTTCAAGTTCCACATCATCAAGAGCATCAGGATTAAGCTGTTCTTCAATGTATCGCCGATAGCCAATTCGATTGATGCGCCGCATGGATTGTTGATTAATGCCAAAACTGATGCGATTTAACAGGTGTGCATTTTTAGATGTCAGCGGCAATTGTTGCGCTAAAGGCTCATCACCTGCCATCAACTGCGTGGGCGTTAAACTCAAGGATAAAGCACTGACACCAAGAGTCAAAGCGGATGCTTGTTTAATAAATTCACGACGATTAGCTTGCATAAGATACCTTTTACTTGGAAATTCACTCTCCTTAACGTCATCAACACAAAAGGGTTGACAATTTTATGTTTTCGAGGCAAATTTCGTGACGACAATCACATAAATGAACAACTCAACATAAGAATATTAATATTCCTCGATGGTTACTCTATACTGGTAGATATTTATACTTAGAATTTTCACCATGAGAATAATAAAACCAACTATTTTAAAACGACTTTCCTTTCTTATTATTTTGTCGTGTACGGTTACTGCACAAGATTTTAATTTGAAAAATATAAGCCAACAAAAACAACTGCCATTAACTCCTCAAAAATCATCAGCACAGGTAAATATCCATGAAAGTAATTGGAAATTAACAAGTAATGACATTAATCATTTTATAAATGCCAATCAAACCATTACTATCAAGAATTTCCCTTCTGCAGCTATTGAGCTTGATAATAAAACCTCTCCAAGGACAATTATTTTTAAAAAATACGATGTCTTTGCAAAGAATGCAAAAATTTACCTCGTCACTTCTAAAGGAAGAAAAGAACTTCAACGCCCAAAGCTCATTACCTATTCATCAATTGCCAATGGCCTTAGCTTAGTGGTTAATCCAACAAATGGTGAGGCTCATGGTTACTACAATAAAGCTGGAGTTAGTTTAGATATTATTGGCAATATCCATACAAGCCTTTCAATTAAACAACATCAAGAACACACGCAAAATACTGACGTGACTAAACAATGCTTCACCAAAATGGATAATCAACCCGAAATATCCAGCATTAATCTCGGTAATAATGCGATTCAAGCACCCCACGCTCCAACAGGCACAATAAATTACCAAGCGGTTATTGCGGTAGATACTGATAATGAGTGGATGCTTGGGAAAAGCAATAATACCACAACAGCCATGACTTTCATAACAACCTTATTTACCAACATGAATGTTTATTACGAAAGAGATTTTGCTACGCGTTTATTAATTGGCGACACTTTTTTAAGAACGACTACCGATCCTTTTCCAACTGAGCCCAATATTTCAACTTATTTATCAGATTTTGGAGAATACTGGCGGGTCAATCAAGGAGCAATTAATCGAGATTTTTCCTTACTTTTAAGCGGGCAAAACATCAATAGCAATAGTTTCTCGGGTATTGCATGGGTTAATATTTTGTGTAATGATGGTTTTCAACAAGGCTCTCAAACCCCAGGCAGTTATAGTGTTAACCGCATGGGTTCTAGCTTAAGCGTTGGTTTTGTCTCACAGTTTGTTGGGCACGAATTAGGGCATAATTTTGGCTCTCCTCACACCCATTGTTATAGCACACCAATTGATCATTGTTACAACGGTGAAGCAGGATGCTATAGTGGACCTACCTCCTGCCCTGGCGGTCCTGGGACAAAAGGAACCATTATGAGTTACTGTCATGTAGGTGGCGCAAGTGGAGCTAACTGTGGCATAAGCAATGAAAACTTTCATCCAACAGTGATTACCCAAATCACAGGAAGAATTGCCGCTAGTTCTTCACCGACTTGCATCGTTCCTTTTGCTCCTCCAGGTGCAGATACAATATTTGACAATGGCTTTGAAAATTAATGGATTCAAAATTATTGCTTTATTTTGTCCTTTTTTTAATCGCCATTGCAATGGTTTTATACCTGGCACGGATTCCTAAAGAACGTAGAAGAGCCAAACTGTATAAAAAAGAGTTTCCGCAAGAGTGGATTGATATTCTTAACAAACATTTTGCCCTTTACAAAAAATTACCCGATGATTTAAAGAGGCAATTACACGGGCATATTCAAATATTTTTGGATGAAAAAAACTTTGTCGGTTACCAAGGTCTCACAATCAATGACACCATTCGGGTGGTTATTGCCGCACAAGCCTGTGTGCTTTTACTCAATCGCAAAACTAATTATTATCCGCACTTAGACAATATCTTGGTTTACCCCAATGCTTTCACCAACAAAGAGCCAAAAAGTGAGTTTGAAGAACATATTCGACTGGGAGAATCGTGGCATCGCGGCCCAATCGTCTTGTCGTGGCAACATTCTGACCAAGGTGCACTCAATGACGAAGACGGTGAAAATGTCGTCATGCACGAATTTGCACACCAACTTGACCAAGAAAACCCTCAAGGAACAGGATTTCCAGAACTGCAACACAATAATGTTAAACAATGGAGCGCTGTTTTAGCTAAAGAATTCAAATCCCTAAGCACCAAGAAAAAGCTCCATAAAAAAAGCTTACTCAATAAATACGGTGCCACCAACCCTGCTGAGTTTTTTGCCGTAATTACTGAACATTTTATTGAGCAACCCAAAGAATTACTCAAAAAACACCCTGAACTTTACCACGAACTTAAAAAATATTATCAGATTAATCCAATTGAGTGGGTTTAAAAAATTATTTTTGCTAAGATATTTTTTTTACTTTTTAATTCAGCAAAATGCCAACCTCTTTCAGTTTTAAATCTCTGCTTTTCTTTTCTGTATTCACCTCATTTATCAGCACTGCCACGAATTATACATTAACCATAACCGATGCTAAACACCATTTGGCAAAAGTTGAAATTGCTTTTACAGGAGTTAACACCAAAGCCTTTACTGTTAAACTCCCTGTGTGGCGCACTGGACGCTATGAAATTTTAGATTTAAGCGCGAATATTCGAGATTTTAAAGCCTTTGATGCCAGTGGAAAATCCCTCACATGGCATCAAGATGACAAAAATAGTTGGCGCATCTTTGTCAATACACCAGGCACGGTCAAAATCACTTACCAAATTTATGCCAACCAGCTGCGTAACCGCGTCAGTCATATTGATGAATCCCATGCTTTTTTGGACGCCAGTGGTGTTTTTATGTACAGCCCTTCGCAACGTGACAAAGCACTTAAAGTCAAACTTAATGTGCCAAAACCCTGGCAGTCTGTTTCTGGCATGGACTCCATCGGTGAACACCAGTTTAAAGCCGATAATTACGACCAATTAGTGGATTCACCCATTGAGTCAGGCATTCATCAATTTACCTCATTCAAAGTTGAATCCCAAACCTACGAAATAGTTATTTGGGGTAAAGGCAATTATGACATGGAACGATTAAAAAAAGACATTGAAAAACTGCATTACCAAGCCAAAGCGTTGTGGAAAACTTTTCCCTACAGTCGCTATGTTTATATGTATCATGTCGGTGATAAATTGCGTGGAGCGACCGAACACGTTAACTCAACCATTATTCAAACCGATAGATTGGGCTTTTATCCCGATAAAAAATACCGCAAAGTCATTGGCACGACCGCGCACGAATTTATTCATACATGGAATGTCAAAGCTTATCGCCCTGCAGGTATTTCTCCCTATGATTACGACAAAGAAAACTATTCTGACCTGTTTTGGATGGCAGAGGGAACAACGAGTTATTACGATAATTTATTTAATGCCCGAGCTGGCATTTACAACACTGAACAATACCTCGAATACATGGCAAAAGACATCCATACTTTTCAAAACAAACCCGGGCGACATGTCATGAGTTTAGCGCAATCCAGCTTCAATACTTGGTTACCCAACAATGCCAACCGACGCCACAACACAACCGTAAGTATTTATTTGAAAGGTTCATTAGTTTCGTGGTTATTGGACAAAGAAATTAGAGCGGCGACAAATAATAAAAAGAGCCTTGATGATTTAAGCTTAAAATTATTTGAACAATACGGCAAAAGCAAACAAGGTTACACCAGTAATAATGTCAAACAATTATTAAAAGAAATCACCAATACAGATTTCTCAAGCTTTTGGAAAGACTATGTCGAAGGCACAAAAGCCATTGACTTTGATGATTTACTTGGTTTTTATGGGCTAAACTTTAAAGCAGTTAAAAATGATGAAGACGCCAAAGTCTCAATGGGGTGGAAAACCAAAATTAACAACGGAATAACGCAATTAACTCAGGTAGACACAGACGGTGCGGCATTTAGAGCAGGCCTTGCCGCTGATGATGAGATTATCGCCATTGACACATTACAAATAAAAGGCAATTTAGATGAAATCATTGAAAACTTAAAAGTCAATCAAAGCTATGTGGTGCATTATTTTAATCAGGGCATAATCAAACAAACCAACATAATGCCTCAACAAGCAACGACCAAAAAATTGGATATTGTTGCAGTAAAAAAACCCACAAAAGCACAAAAACAACATTTCAAAAGTTGGTTAAAAAAAGACATAAAATCAGCTTTTAAAAATGACAAATAAACGGGTTATTGCCATTGCAGGCAATATTGGTGCTGGAAAGACATCCTTGGTGGATTTTTTAACCAGCACCTACAATATCACCCCATTTTATGAACCCAATGATGAAAATCCATACTTAGCTGATTTTTATAAAGACATGAAACGCTGGTCATTTCATTCGCAACTGTATTTTTTGAGTAATAAATTTCGCATTCATCAACAAGTGGATAACACCAAAGGGGTTGTTGTGCAAGATAGAACCATTTTTGAAGACGTGGAAATATTTGCCACAGCCCTTCACCAAATGAAACAAATCAGCGAACGCGACTGGAAAACTTACCACGATTTCTACCAAAGTATTACTGCCTCCATTCGCCCACCCGATTTAATGATATACCTCAAATGCTCCATACGCACTATTCGTAAACGCATCAAAATCCGTGGTCGTCAAATGGAACAATACATTCCTCTGTCTTACCTGAAACGCCTAGACAAACTCTACGAAAACTGGATAAGCAACTACACCATGAGCAAGGTTTTGGTTATTGATTCGGGTAAACTCGACTATATGTGTGACTTTGTTGACCGTCTTGATGTTATGCAACAAATTGAATCTTTATTGCCTCAAACCTTAAAAAGGACTTAAAAGGTACTATTAATAAATTAAACAGTACAAATTTAGTACACTTTAATTTATAATGCCACCATGTTAAAGATTTCACGCCTAACCGATTACGCAACTGCCGTTATTTTGTTTATGCAAAATGACGATAAATTGTACTCGAGTGAAATGATTGCAACAGGTGTTCGCCTTGAAATACCAACGGTGAGTAAAGTGTTAAAACTACTAACAAAAGCTAAAATCTTAGCCTCTACACGCGGCGCCAATGGCGGGTATCAATTAGCACAAAAGGCTGAGGAAATAACCCTTTATAATGTTATCCAAGCCATTGAAGGTGATACAGCCATTACAGAATGCACAAAAACTGATAGTCTGTGTGCCCAAGAACAAGGTTGTGATAGTCGCACGGGTTGGCAAAAAGTCAATCAACAAATCGAGGAAATTCTAGTACAGATGACCATAGCCAAAATGGCAGAGCTTAATGGCGCATCAAAACCTAGTATAAAAATAATGGTTAAAGATTATGTCTGAACAAATAGAAACAAGTGAACAAGAAAATGCCGAAGTGCATAAACGAATTGAACAAACCTATAAAGATGGTTTTGTCACGGATATTGAGTCCGATACATTTCCTCCAGGCTTAAACGAAGAAGTAATTCGTGCAATTTCTGCCAAAAAACAAGAACCACAATGGCTACTTGAGTGGCGTTTAAAAGCCTATGCAAAATGGCTGACGATGGAGCAACCTAATTGGGCAAAATTAAAAATTCCACCGATTGATTTTAATGCTATTTCCTATTATTCATCGCCTAAAAGCAACGAAAATGCACCCGAAACAATTGACGATGTCGATCCAAAATTACTAGAAACTTATGCAAAGCTAGGCGTACCATTACACGAGCAAGAAATATTGGCAGGTGTTAAAACCAGAAAAACACCCGTGGCGGTTGATGTGGTATTTGATTCGGTATCCGTAACCACCACATTTAAAAAAGAACTAAGAAAAGCAGGAGTAATATTCTGTTCATTTTCAGAAGCAGTTATAGACTATCCTGATTTAGTCAAACAATATCTGGGTAAAGTCGTGCCGATTGGTGATAACTATTTTTCAGCCCTAAATGCCGCTGTTTTTAGTGATGGATCATTTGTTTATATCCCAAAAAACACACGCTGTCCTATGGAATTATCCACTTATTTCCGCATCAATGAAATGAACACAGGACAATTTGAACGCACCCTCATTATTGCTGATGATGGAGCAGAAGTCAGTTATCTGGAAGGTTGTACTGCACCGATGCGTGATGAAAACCAATTGCATGCTGCCGTGGTTGAATTATTTATCCTTAATGATGCAAAAATAAAATACTCCACCGTGCAAAACTGGTACCCAGGTGATGAAGAAGGCAAAGGCGGTATTTTTAATTTCGTCACCAAACGTGCCGCTTGTAACGGCAACAATGCCAAAGTCTCATGGACACAAGTGGAAACAGGTTCAGCCATAACGTGGAAATACCCCAGTTGCATCTTACGTGGAGACAATTCACGTGGCGAATTTTATTCGGTTGCATTAACCAATAATTACCAGCAAGCCGATACTGGCACGAAGATGATTCATTTGGGTAAAAACACCAAAAGCACCATTATCTCCAAAGGCATTTCCGCAGGCAAAAGCCACAACACTTACCGAGGATTGGTGCGGATTTCTAAGAGAGCCGAAGGTGCACGAAACCACACACAATGCGACTCGCTTTTAATCGGTAAAAACTGCGGAGCTCACACATTCCCTTATATCGAATGTGGTAACAGCACCGCCCAACTCGAACACGAAGCCACCACTTCCAAAATATCAGAAGACCAATTATTCTACTGCAAACAAAGAGGCATCTCAGAAGAAGACGCCACCTCGATGATAGTCGATGGTTTTTGCAAAGAAGTGTTTAAAGAATTACCAATGGAATTTGCCGTTGAAGCCAAGGCATTACTTGATATCAGCTTGGAAGGAGCTGTGGGATAGTTTTTTAGGGTGCTTTTTAAAGGGGTCAGTACCCTTTATTAATACTCTATTCCAACTAAATTAAACAACCAACCATAAAGGGTACTGACCCCTTTAAAAAAACATTTTAAAAAACTATGCTAAATATTAAAAACATACACGCCCAAGTAGGCGATAATAAAATACTAAAAGGACTAAACTTAGAGATCAAACCAGGTGAAGTCCACGCCATAATGGGCCCCAATGGTGCGGGTAAATCCACGCTTGGAAATGTGCTGGCGGGCATGGAAAAAGTTGAAGTAACTCAAGGTTCGGTTGATTTTTTAGGTAAAGATTTATTAGACCTAGAAATCGAACAGCGAGCTGCCGAGGGAATTTTCCTTGCTTTTCAATACCCTGTGGAAATTCCTGGGGTGAACAATATGTATTTCTTACGCGCCGCATTAAACGCACAACGCAAATACCGCGGTGAGAAAGAAATGAATTCATCCGAGTTCCTTAAACTGGTTCGCACTAAAATCAAACAAATGAATATGCGTGATGATTTGTTGCGTCGCCCTGTGAACGAAGGCTTTTCAGGCGGTGAGAAAAAACGTAACGAAATTTTCCAGATGAGTATTTTAGAACCAAAACTGGCTATCTTAGACGAAACGGATTCAGGTTTAGATATAGATGCACTAAAAATCGTTGCCGATGGCGTTAATCAATTGCGTGATGACAACCGCTCCTTTATTGTTATCACCCATTACCAACGCTTGCTCGATTATATTGTGCCAGATTATGTGCATGTACTTGCTGATGGCAAAATTGTACGCTCAGGTGACAAATCTCTGGCCATAGAGTTAGAAAAAACAGGTTACGGTTGGTTAGAGGACTAAGGCCATGTTTAAAAACCCAATAAATTTAGCCTTTGAAAAGCTCTCTGGCCAATTAGATGAACCAAAATGGTTACAGCAAAAGCGTAGCGATGCTCTAAAAAAATTTCAAGAATACGGTTTACCAACACGCAAATCCGAATTGTGGAAATACACCAATGCCAAAAAGTTAGAAAAACTTGAAGAAGTCACCGATATTGCTGATGGCAACGACTATTTCGTCTTCACTATCAAAGGAGAACTTCCGCAAGATACTCTCATGCAAAACATCTTAGAAATAGATGAAAAAAGCTGGAAAAATATTAAAACCGACAAAGAAAGAACATTTGTCGAACTCAATACCACCATGCTTAATGGAGGGTTTGCCTTAACCATCCCTAAAAATTCACAATTAAAACTGCACATACAATACCAGCAAGTGTCAAAAGATTGGGAAAATATTCGTACCGTCATCAATGTCGGAGAAAATGCCGAACTAGACTTAACCGAAAGCTACGATTACGATTGTCGAATTAACCATGTATCAGTCATCAATATGTCTACTGATTCACGCTTAAAATTGCATTCGAACAAACACTTGCGAAAAACAGCTGCATTGATTCATTTTGCACAAATTAACTGTGCACAAAATGTTTCAATTGAACAAGGTACAATCAACAATAACGCTGCTTTGTCACACAGCATAACTGAGGTTAACTTTAATGGACAACACAGCGAGTTTGAAGCTGCTTCTGTCAATGTTGTACACGATTCATGCCATATCAGCGAAAATATTTTGGTTAATCACAAGGTTCAAAATTGTAAGAGTAACGTTATCAAACGATCATTGGCAACTGATAAAGCTTCCGTTGCACTTAATGCCAAAGCCGTTGTTTACAAAGCTGCCGATGGCAGTGATGTTGCACAAAGCTTAAAGAATATTTTACTAACAGATGAAGCCTCAATTTATTCAAAACCAGAGCTAGAAATCAACACTGATGATGTCATTGCAGCTCATGGCTCAACCATTGGTGAGTTGGATGAAACCTCCTTAACTTATTTGCGTTCGCGCGGTATACCCAAAGAACAAGCCAAATTTATGTTGATTGAATCATTTCTACAAGATGCCAATATATTTAAAACCGAAGATTTCCTTGATAGGATAGAATTATGAAACGTGAAGATTTTCCTTGCCTTAATGTAAAAGTCCACAATAAACCATTGGTTTATTTTGACAATGCAGCAACGGCACAACGCCCGCAATCGGTGATTGACGCTGTGACCAATTATTACAGCAAAACCAATGCCAATGTGCACCGCGGTGTGCATTCCTTGAGTGGCGATGCCACCGATTTGTTTGAAGAAGCCCGAATTTCTATGGCAAAACTGATGAATTCACCCAGCGATAAAAATTTAATCTTCACCCGTGGCTCAACCGAAGGCATCAACTTAGTGGCACAAACATTCGTGCGTTCACGCATACAAAAAGGCGATGAAATCATCGTTTCAGAAATGGAGCACCACTCCAATATCGTGCCGTGGCAATTATTATGCGAACAAACAGGAGCAATTCTCAAAGTTTTGCCCTTTAATGACAACGGCGAATTACAAATCGAGTTGCTCAATGATTTAATTAGCGACAAAACCAAATTTCTATCCGTGGTACATGCCTCCAACTCACTAGGCACAATCAACCCAATCAAACAAATTGTTAAAATAGCCCATGCCCGAAATGTACCCGTTTTGGTCGATGGAGCCCAAGCCATGCCACACATCAAAGTGGATGTGCAGAATTTAGATTGTGATTTTTATACCGTATCAGGACACAAAATGTACGGCCCAACGGGTATAGGTGTCGTTTATGGCAAGATGCACCACTTAGAAGCCATGCCACCCTATCACGGCGGTGGCGAAATGATTAGCCATGTGACTTTTGAAAAGACTATTTACAATGCCGTTCCTGCCAAATTTGAAGCTGGAACGCCGAATATTGCCGGAGCCATTGGACTTGGAGCCGCTGCGGATTATATACTTAAAAGTGGCATTGAAAATATCCACCAAGCCGATACCGAATTACTCAACTACGCCACCGAAAGCTTATTAGCAGTCGATGGCTTAAAAATAATCGGCACAGCCAGCCACAAAGTTTCGGTAATTTCATTCACCCTCAAGGGCGTTCATCCACATGATTTAGGGACAATTTTAGACCATTACGGCATCGCCATCCGCACGGGGCATCACTGCACCATGCCCGCGATAAAACACTTTGGCGTACCAGCAACCGCCCGCGCATCTTTCGCCTTTTACAACACCAAAGAAGAAATAGATTACTTCATCGAAAGCCTAGAAAAAGCCCGAGAAATGTTTCTCTAAAATTAACCCTAATTCTCTAGTAGGGTGGGCTCCGCCCACCGACAGTGTATACGTCACCTCGATAATTATTGAATTCTAAAGTCTTTGGCTAACGCCACAGATTCGCTGTTTTAGTAACGAAAAAGTTCACAAAGAGCCGTAAAGTTCACAGAGAAAATGTCGCACAGCGGAACGCCGAGAGCAGCAAAGCATCTACTCTTGTTCTTATTCTACACTTGGAAATACTTATTTATTTTGATTTTGAAATTTTAACATGATAACATAATCTTAGCCACTCCCATAAAAACACTATGAACAACAAATCTGACTCAATAGAAAAAATGAGGTTAACGCCTTTTCAAACAATAATTAAAAGCTTAGCTTCAATTAATAAGTTGCTATTGCAATTATTCTTAGCTATTGGCTTTATTCTTACTTTGACATATTGTAGCACAATAAATTTTTACCCCAGCGGGCTTACTATTGCAGATGGGTTGTTTTTCATTTTGATAAGTTTTACTTTTACCTTTTATTATTCAATAATTTGGTTTTTACTTTTTTGTGGAGGGATAGCTATTTCTCCAATATTTAGAAAAATACAATCTTTTGAAACAAAATTTGATAAAAAGAAGTCAGACAAAACACACGATATGTCTTTATCTTTTCCTTCATTATTTAAAAATGAACTTCTCTCATTCGGAATAATTGGATATGTCACTCTTATATTTATAGTTTGTGATTATTTCATAAACCATCCTGAAAGAACGTTCAAACTCATAATCATAGTTATATTTATGGGGATATATTGGGGCATTCTAAACAAAAAAATCAATAACAAATCAAACTCATTTAGCACTTTATATCCCTTAACATTAATAGTTTACATCATACCTGGTGTTTTTTTAGGAGGAGGACTATCGCTATTAAACAACTCTATGGAGACAATAGGAGTCAGGACTCAGTCATCAATTATCCAATTAGCAGAAAATCATACTTTTTTTTTAATAGCGAATGATATAGAACCTTTTTTAATCACAAAAGATAATGAAGGAATTTTTAAAAATGCCACGGTACTGTTTCAAGGTATTGGTACAAACATCCACGTTAAAATTGAAAACTTTAGTCTAACCGTTCCTTCAAAAGATATTATTATTGGAAAACTAGATTCAAAAAAACCAACAGAGAACAATGAACAAAACAAAAATCCACATCCAATGGCTCCCCTATCTAAAAGCCATAAAACCAAAAAACTGTTCTATGGTAATTAAAAACAACATAATAGAGCTGCCTAAAAACTTCTTTGATGAACAAATTAACAGCTGGAAAGACATTAAAATAGAAAAGTCATAACATGGTTAAACTATTTGGAAAAATCGAATTAATAATTGGTCTATTGCTTATTACCTATGCGAGTTATTTAATGATGGGATTTACCATAAATCCTGATAATGATCCACATGGATTTGTATTGATGATTGCAGTATTTGGGGCAGGCATAGGTGGACTTATGTCTTTTGCAGGTTCTGTTTGCCTCTTTGCAAAAAAATATCAATTGATTGCTCAATTTCCGTTAATAATTTATACAGCCATTGCGCAGTACACATTTTTTTCTGCATATGCTTAAAAAAATCTTAGCCTTTTTTAAACCAAAACCATCAAAGTGGTCAACTCCTGAGGTGATAAATTCGTTAAGTCGCGAAAAGGTTGGCATTGAATTAGCTACAAAGGTTGCAAATAAACTCAAACAAGGCAATCATTTATATTATTCTCATCGAGACTATTGTGGTCACGGTTTGAGCTTTAGGGACAATGCATTTCACCTGGTGAGAGTCGTAGATGGGTATGATAATTTCACTATAGAAAAATTTAACTCCGCAAGTGATTTTATTCGGTTTTTTGCCAAACAATCTGACTATTCAATGGCAGGAGCCGACAACAGTGTGTCCGTATTTTATACCGATAGTTTCTTTGAATTAAATAATCAACGCTTGAGTTGTAAAAGACTGATTGATTTTTGTGCTAAAATTCCCTCATGAAAAAACAAGACCGAATTTACACCCTTGATCAAATGCTAAAGGCCGCCAAATACCCAATTAGCATAGAGACTATCAAAGAACGACTCGAATGTTCAACAGCTACGGCTTACCGAATCATTGCGGATTTGCGTGATGGTTATGGTGCACCGATTGAAACCGATGACGAGGCTAGCGGCATTTTTTATACGCAAAAAGGCGTTTTTGAATTACCTGGCCTGCGCTTGCAATCAGATGAAATCGAAGCCTTATTGATGGCCTCACATTTACTAGAAGATATACAAAAAGGATTACTAAAAGAGCCTTTATCACGCTTATTGGATAATATCAGTTCTTTACTTAAAGAACATGGCATTAAGGACAAACGCAATATTCAGATAATTTATGCTCTCTTTCGTAAAGCTGATAAAAAAATATTTTCAACCGTCTTTACTGCCTTGCAAGAAGGCAAAAGGCTTGAACTAGAGTACGAAGCGCGTTCAACCAACCAAACCAATACTAGAACCGTATCGCCATTAAAGCTAACCAATTACAAAAATGCGTGGTACTTAGACTCTTGGTGTCATTTACGTCAGGGGATTCGGAGTTTTGCCTTGGAACAGATTAAATCCTGCCAACAACTTGGTGAAAACTGCAAAACCATCAGTAAAGAACAGCTCAAAGAACACTTTAGTGGTTCTTACGGCATATTTTCGGGCGAAGCAAGTCAAACAGCTCGCTTAAAAATTTCACCAAAGGTTAGTAAATGGGTGGCTAAAGAACAATGGCATTCCGATCAAAAGATGAGTTTTTTATCCGATGGTTCTATTTTTTTAGAAATTCCCTTTGGCAACGATACGGAATTAATTATGGATATTTTACGCTACGGTGAAAACATAACCGTCTTAAGCCCTGAAAATTTAAAAAATAAAATCAAAGCGGTTATTGGCAATATGCAAAATAATTATGAGTTGTGATTATTGAGCTGGCTTTTATTTGCATAATTTCCTAAAAAGTTGAGAATTATCAAGATTTGACATTATAATACACAGCTTATAATTTTATACACAAAAAAAAGGGCGGGTAAATGAAAGATCAAGATTCAATATTTTTTAGAAATTTTTCCATGTTATTAGGATTTTTAGTTTTTTTAACAATTGTATTGGCTTTTACAGGTTATTTTATGCAAAAAGACATACTTGGCGACAATGAAATGGCGAAAGACAGAAGTGAAATAGCCAAAACCTTAGAACCCGTTGCAAAAGTCAACACAGGTGATGTGATTGTTGCTCAAGTTGAAGAAGAAAAAGCACCCACTGCCGCCTTTGATGGAACTCTTGATGGCAAAAAAATTTACGACAATGTTTGTACCGCTTGTCACTCATCAGGAGCCGCAGGCGCACCCAAGCTTGAAGCCGCAGCGTGGGCAGATCGTATGGCTGGAGGAATCGACGCTTTAGTAACCAGTGCCATTAATGGCAAAGGTGCCATGCCACCCCGTGGCGGACGTGCCGATTTATCCGACGAACAAGTCAAAGCCACTGTTGAGTTTATGACCTCTGGATTTTAAATAACAGTTCATCAAATTATAGATATAAAAAAAGCCCATCAGATGATGGGCTTTTTTATGCTTTAGTTATTATTTTTACTTGCGGTATTTAGCATAAGGGTCTTTGCTCGATTTATTGGTAGGCTTTTTATTTTGTGACTTATTGGGTTTATTATTGCCTTTTGCTGCAACGGGTTGTCGGATATTTGCGGTTTTTTGCTCTGTCTTTGGGCTACCAGCTTTGTTGCGGTTTTTGTGGTTGCGTGGGTTTTTACGTTTTGCTTTACCACCAGCGTTACCCGATCGATTACCACCTCTGCCGCCGCCAGCATTTCTTTCTGGCTTTATTTTAGTTTTTCTTGCTTTAAATGGCTTAGTATTTAATGGCGCATCAGGCACGTCGTGATCGGGTTCAAAACCATCAATCAAAGTGCGTGGTATTTTCTTTTGGATTAAACGTTCAATATCTTGCAACAACTTTGCCTCATCGGCACTGACCAATGAAACGGCTTCACCATTTGAGCCTGCTCGTCCCGTTCGCCCAATGCGATGCACATAGTCCTCACTCACATTTGGTAAGTCAAAGTTCACTACGTGTGGCAATAAATGAATGTCTATTCCACGGGCAGCAATATCAGTTGCCACCATCACTTGCACTTCGTTAGCTTTAAATGCAGCCAATGCCTTGGTTCGTGCGCTTTGTGATTTGTTGCCATGAATCGGTAAAGCAGAGATATTTTGTGTATTCAAATGCTTAGCGATTTTATTAGCACCATGCTTTGTTCTGGAAAATACCAACACCTGATTCCATTGATTTTCTTTAATTAAATGCGTTAACAACTTAATTTTTTTACTTTTATCCACTGGAAAAACGCGCTGAATAATTGCTTCTACCGTTGTATTTCGTGGCGTAACCGAAATTTCGGAGGCATTATTCACTAAGGTACTTGCCAGTTGACGAATATCTGGTGAAAACGTCGCTGAAAACATCAAGGTTTGGCGTATTTTCGGTAATTTAGCAATAATCTTGCGAATATCATGAATAAAACCCATGTCCAACATTCTGTCAGCTTCATCCAAAACTAAAACTTCGAGTTGATCAAATTTGACCGCATTTTGATTATGCAAATCCAATAAACGACCAGGAGTTGCAACCAATACATCGACTCCACGGCGCAATTTCATCATTTGTGGGTTTATCTTAACTCCACCAAAAACAACCGTCGAACGAATCGATGCGTATTTTCCGTATTCCACAACACTATCATGAACTTGTGCTGCCAGCTCGCGTGTTGGCGTCAGTATCAAAACTCGTGCTTGATTGGGTTTAACCCGCGGGCCTTTGAGTAAATTACTCAATATTGGCAAAGTAAACCCTGCTGTTTTTCCTGTTCCAGTTTGCGCTGCTGCCATAACGTCTTTGCCTTTTAGCACAACTGGAATGGCTTGTGCCTGTATCGGCGATGGTTTGTCATATCCTTTAGCAATGACGGCTTTTAGTACTTCAGGGGCAAGCCCTAATGATGCGAAATCCATTGATTTTTCTCTTGTTTATTATGCTTAAATTAGCTTAGTTTGTGTAGCTTAATGAAATTCATGAAAAAGTATAGGTTTTTAATTTTTTTTCGGCATCTTTGTGGTTTTATTTTGTTCATTCCTATAGAATGCGCTTCTCTTAAATAAACAGCCAAATCAAAAGGCAATATATTTTAAGAAGCAACTATCAGGAGTGGTAGTTCAGTTGGTTAGAATACCGGCCTGTCACGCCGGTGGTCGCGAGTTCGAGTCTCGTCCACTCCGCCATTTTTTTAGTTGATATTGCACATAAGTTCTCAGTCTCAACTCCAAAAAAAAACCAAGTCATTGCGAGGAGCCTAAGCGACGCGGCAATCTCATAATGCAATCGCAATTCAAAAAAACCACTCACTTATCATTTATAAACTTGTATTTTATTTGTATTGATATTTCACATAAGTTCTCAATCTCAACTCCAAAAAAAACAAGTCATTGCGAGGAGCCTAAGCGACGCGGCAATCTCCTGAAGTTAAAACCACTTTCAAATATTACGATAGCTTGATGAGATTGCCACGTCGTTCCTCCTCGCAATGACAACATTTTTTTGGTTTTATTATGTTGCTTTTGTGTGACGAGGAGTCCACAAGAGACTCCACTACGAGATTATGATTTGAAAGAATAATCATATGAGTTTATAATCAAACCGTGTTTGGATTTTATGTGGTAATTAACAATCCTTTTATCCACAGAAAACACAACAACAAAAATTGAGATAACAGCCGATGTCTAAAGTCACCCTAATAACACCGATTAATTCGACACTCGAATTACCACTTTATGAAACCAGTGTACCTGCTGGGTTTCCTTCTCCTGCCCAAGAATACTTGGGCGATACCATGGATTTGAACGCTTATTTAATCAAGAACCCCACGGCTTGTTTTTTTGCACGAGTTGAAGGGGACTCGATGATTGATGCAGGGATTTTTGAATCAGATTTGGTTGTGGTTGATCGTTCGATTACCGCTTGTGATGGACATATTGTCATAGCTGCGGTAAATAACGAATTTACCATTAAACGTCTTTCTACAAAAAACGGCATTAAACTCCTACCCGAAAATAAAAATTATCAACCCATTGTTATGTCAGGTGAGAATGAGTTAATCATTTGGGGCGTGGTCACTTCTTTGATTCGCAAGTTTTGAGAATGACTTTATTTATGATACCAAAATGATAGCTCTTTGTGATGTTAACAATTTTTATGTCAGTTGCGAGCGGGTTTTTAATCCGTCGTTGTGGCACCGCCCTGTCATTGTTTTGAGCAATAACGATGGTTGTGCGGTAGCGCGCTCTAATGAAGTTAAGGCTTTGGGGGTGAAAATGGGCGTGCCATTTTTTCAGATTAAGAACTTGGTTAAACAACACAATATTGCTGTCTTATCATCAAACTATGCACTTTATGGCGATATGTCGCAACGTGTGGATGATATTATTGCACTGTATTCTGACCAAGTGGAAAATTACAGCATTGATGAATGCTTTATCCGTTTTAATGGGCATGAACACGTGAACTTAGTTCAACACGCAGAGAAAATGCGCCAACAAATTTGGCAATGGTTAGGCTTGCCTGTCTGTGTCGGCATTGCACCATCCAAAACATTAGCAAAAGTTGCCAACCACTGCGCTAAGAAATTAACCAATGTTCCTAGTGTTTTTAAACTTGATACCGAATCTCAGACACAAAAGGCTCTTAAAAATTTACCCGTAAAAGAGGTTTGGGGCATTGGACGCCAACTCAGCAAACAATTAAACGACATGGGAATTGCCACGGCTTTGCAATTACGCAATGCAGACTTAAAATCCATGCGTAAACGTTTTTCAGTGGTGATGGAACGAACCATTCTTGAGTTGCGTGGCATCGCTTGCATTGAGTTTGATGCCGACTCTGAAAAGAAAAAACAAATCATTTGCACTCGCTCTTTTGGTGAAAAAATTACCCGATTAGAATTACTCAAAGAAGCACTTGCCTACCATGTCACCCGCGCTTGTGTCACCTTGCGCCAACAAAAATCACAAGCCCAAAGCATTACCATTGGCATTCGCACCAATGCATTTAACGCCAATACCAAACAATACTCCAACTCAATAACGGTTAAGCTGCCACAAGCATCAAGCCAAACAAACCTTTTCTTAAAAGCAGCCACTCAAGGCGTGGAGAAAATATTTCGATTGGGTTATGAATATAAAAAAGCAGGCATTGTGTTAAATGACATTAGCGATGCAGGCATAATTCAAGCCGATTTATTTATGCCACAAGCCGATGATAACAAGGCGTTAATGTCGGTATTGGATGATATAAACAACCGTTTTGGCAAAGGCACGCTACGCAGTGCTCAAGAAGGCTTTAATGAGGATTGGGTGATGAAATCAGAAATAAAATCTCCTGCTTACACCACCCGATTTAATGAAGTAATTAAAGTTATTTGAATTTAAAAAAAAGCCTGCAAAACTAAATTTACAGGCTTTTTAATATCAAGCTATTCTCTGTTATTCAAACACAGGCAATCCGCTTGGAACCGATGCTGGAACATCTGTTCTTAAATCAATGCTGGAGCGGTCGGTTACTGCATCCAGAAAATCCATCAATCGATCAATTTGAGTTTCAGTTAAATTCACGTTGCTAATATCAAGGTTTGACAATAAAGCATTGCGTGACAAAGTATCATTCATTACAGCAAAATCCAGTGCACTTAAGTCGCGTCGGTATGGCATAATGACTTGTGACTCATCGTAGTTTGCAAGAGCTTGGGCTGGATTTAAGTGATGCTTAATTACTGTTCTTAAATCATTATACGCTCCTGCATGACCCCATGGTCCCGTTAATAGAGCATTTCTTAGTGAAGGAACTTTAAATTTGAAACGATCATCCGTATTTCCAGTGACTCTTTCTCTTCCAAAATCATCTAAGCCATCACGGAATCCTGGCAAGTTATCTCCTTTTCCTGGGCCAATTTGTGGCATGCCTACTGACTTAAACTCATTTGATGTTAAAAACTTACCATTATGGCATTGTGAACAACCACCATCTCCATAAAAGACATTCATGCCTGCAATTTGATTAGCACTCATTGCTCCTGTGTCACCGCGCAAATATTTATCAAATGCAGAGTTATCTGCTCGCCAAACATCGCCCTCAAAAGCACCAATTGCATTGGCTATATGCACCATAGTTATATCACTGGCTGAATTAACATCAGGATAAACGTCTTTAAACATCTCAACGTATTCACTTATCTCCTGAATTCTGCTTGCTAGTTGTGCCCACACGCCGCCTTCACCTGCCAAATTACCTGCAATTGTTGCATCCGCTATTGAGTTTTCACCTGCTTGTCCTGCCATTTCTGTCTGGGAAGTGACTGGGAACATTGCTTGGGCCGCTAAAGCATTATCTAAACCTAAAGGCAAATCATTGCCCGCTGGAGTAAAAAAACCACTTGGTTGAGTACTGTCTTCAACAACTCGCCCATCGTGAAACATAACATTAAAAACTTTTGCACCAAGATTAAATATTTGAGGTGCATTGCGTGGCACACGCTCATGAACGCCAGCCTCCATAAAACCCGTTGTTCTTGTCACACCAACTCCATCACCTCCTTCACCAATCGGTAATGAAAGACCATCGCCTGACCATGCAAAAGGATGGTGACAGGTTGCACAAGAGTCATTCTTGTTGCCACTGAGTATTTTGTCAAAAAATAAAACTTTACCTAAAGCAACTTTATTGGCTGGTTGAATATCATAATCTTCATCTGTTACCGCATCAGGTAATTGATCTAAAGTGTTTTGACTAACTTGTACAGGAACATTTAATTGATTGGAAATATCCAAGACCGTTTCAAAATCAAAAAGTGGCTCCGCTTGGTTGGCTTGGGAGCGTTTAATTGTCTTGACTAAGGATTGTTTATAGACTTTATGCGCGCTTAAATCAACTACTTTTCTTTCAGCACTGACTGAAAAAGTCGCAGAAAAAGCAAACAGGGCTAATACTAGTTTTTGTTTCATAATTTTCTCTCTATTTTAAAATAGAAACGATAATAGCATACGAAACTTTTAATAAAATAGAGAAACCTGAATCTAAATTACTGTTATCTTCTATTGCTCTGTTTCTATGTCTCTATAGCGTTGACAAATTGAGCGTTCATCAGGATTTTCTACTGCACTGGCAATATCGTGGACGAGTTGATTGAATTCATCAAAGGTGATGGTGGATAAAACTTTCCCTAACACCTTTTGATCCGTTTCTGCCATAATCTTTGTGCCATCCTGCAGACTAATTTCAATGCTTGCGGCATTGTAATCACAATCCTCTGCATTATTTTGTTCGTACATTTCTTGGTCATCGGCAAACAATTCGTCGTAATAATCATTGAGTTCCTCATCAATGGACTCATCAATATCCTCTGATACATGCACTTCCCACGCGGGTTCTTCTTCGACCAAAGTAGCTGTAATCTGGTAACTCTCCACTTTCTTGATAAATTTTTCGGCTAATACTTTATGAAAAAATACAAACTCAAGCATTAAAATATCTCCCCTACCATGCAGCGCAGAGAACCGCCTGCTTTTTCTAATTCACTGACCTGCACCGAATGCAGGGTAAACCCCCAAGATTCGAGTTTAGCTTTTTTCTCTTGAGTCAAAGTATCCAAAGCCGTTTGACTTAAAAACAAATCCGTTTCAGTTATGGTGATGCCATTGCCTGCAAATGCCAGTTTTTCTTCATCGCTTAAAAAAATTGTTTTGCCTTGGTAAAAATCGGCAATTGCCTTTGGCACCTCAGGATTGGCAAAAGAATCGGCATGCAAAATACACGCCTTACCAGCCAAACACGCCAAAATTACATTGGTGTGGTATTCGCCTTGTTTCAAATCAAACTGAAACATTAAGTCCAAACCAAACATATCATGCATTGCCTGAGCACCGGCATCATCAACTCGTTCAGTCATGCCACAAAAAGCAATATTACGCGCTCTATCAGGCACCAAAACACCAGTTAATTCAGCAACCGCTTCATCACGATTAATATGGTGTCGTTCATAACCCAGCATTTCATCAAAAAACATATTGATGTCTTTTCGCAGGGTTTCTTTTTGGCGGTTAGAATGCAACATTGCACCAACGATATATTTGTTGCCATGAGCGGTAGCAAATGCATTATTGGGAAAAACCGCATCGGGAGTTTCAGATGAACCAGGAAAAGTCATCACAGGAATACCACAGTCGGAAATTTTACGGGCTAAATTCATTTGCTGAACAATGGCCAAATCTGCATCGGTTTGCTGATCCATTTGCATGTAGAGGTTATCGCTTGCTGTTTGTTCATCCAAGCTAAAACCAACAGGCGAAACCATAAAAGCCGCCTTCATCGCTCCTGCTTGCTTTATTGGGTAATCTTTTTGTTTAACCGCTTGGGTAAAATCTTGTGCTGTTTTAACAATCATGAGTTTTTTTTATTCTAATTGACTAACGCCATTATGTGATAATTTACGGCTTAGATAAAGCAAGTTAAGTAAAACTTTTTAAAGTTATTCTAAAAAATCAGAAGGCTTTGCCCAACTCCACGTAGCAGATTGCACTTTATAGATTTCATCTTCTAACACAAAGTGAACATCAAACTTAATCATATCCGCTCGAATCGAAGTTAAAATACTGACTGATTTGATTGGTTTACCAGCCATTGCTGCGGTTATTTGCACCTCTGCATTGTTATCATTAGTCCAGTTTATGGCATTAATTGTTGACAACACATGCAAGGTTTTATGGCGCATTAACTGCAATTGTATTGCGCGTTTAATGTCTTTCAAACCTCTGCCGTGTTCATCACTATAGTTTTCACTCACGTACTCAATAATACGCCCAAACTTGCGTTCTTCAAAGCGACTTTCGAGTTCGGCAATAGATTGCCTGAGTCTTTGTTCTTTTGTGAGTTGTGGTTCTTTTGTACAACTCATTAAGTTTATAATCAGAGCCACAAACAAAGCTATAAAAATATATTGCTTCATAAGATATGACGATATTAATTGCTTGTATCTTACATGAATTGGAGTAAAAAAACCGTAAGGAGGGCTTGCCCACCAAATTTAATACTCATTTATTATCGAGGTTTCGAAAACACTATTGGTGGGCAAGCCCTCCTTACAATTTTTTAAAACTTTCCGTGACATCAATCAATCTTACACATAAGGCTCACAGAAAAAAACTCTGTGAGCCTCTGTGATTTCTCTGTGCAACTCTGTGTTACTTAAACCCAAATTCAACCATCTATCAACTCATTAAATGTCGCACTTGGGCGCATGGCGTGTGATAATTTCGCTGGATTTGGAAAATAATAACCTTCAATATCAACTGGTTTTCCTTGAGCGGCGAGTAATTCGGCGTTTATTTTTTCTTCATTAGCTGCTAAAGATTCTGCTAAAGGAGTAAATTGCGCTTTAAGTTCGGCATCATCACTTTGCCCTGCTAAGGCTTGTGACCAATAGAGTGTTAAATAATAATGACTTCCTCTGTTATCTAATTCATTGACCTTTCTTGAAGGTGATTTTTTGGTTTTTAAGAATTTATCAGTGGCTATATTTAATGTATCAGCCAATATTAAAGCCTTTTTATTGTCGTGTTTTTGACCAATATCTTCGATAGAAACAGATAGAGCTAAAAACTCTCCTAAAGAATCCCAGCGCAAATGCCCTTCTTTATAAAATTGTTGCACGTGTTTTGGTGCAGAACCACCCGCTCCAGTTTCAAACAAGCCACCACCT
This sequence comes from Lysobacterales bacterium, assembly GCA_026988115.1. GTDB lineage: Bacteria > Pseudomonadota > Gammaproteobacteria > Xanthomonadales > Marinicellaceae > NORP309. Next base: position 69,556 of record JALSLV010000016.1, read on the forward strand.
GCTAACAATGGCACGATTGACAGCATTTTTGCCGATGTGCCTAACTCTAAGATAGGAAATAAATCCGTTAAATAATCACGTAAAACATTACCTGTCACCGAAATAGTATCCAAACCTGCTGTAACGCGTTTGCAGGTATAATTTATAGCTTCTGTTGGTGATTTAATACTTATATCTAAACCCTCCGTATCATGCATGGATAAATACTCTTCCACCTTTGCCATAATGTTACGGTCGTGAGCACGTTGTGGGTCTAACCAAAAAACTGCTGCGCTGCCCGTGTTTCTGGCTCTAATGACACCAAGTTTTACCCAATCACGGATAGGTAAATCTTTAGTCTGACACATGCGCCAAATATCACCTTGTTCCACTTCATGTTGCATCAATACATCGCCTGCTTGATTGATGACTTGCACAGTTCCTGCTTGCGGAATCTCAAATGTTTTGTCGTGCGAACCGTATTCTTCTGCTTTTTGTGCCATCAGACCAATATTGCAAACATTACCCATGGTGGTCACATCAAAAGCTCCGTGTTCTTTGCAGTAGTTGATAATTTCTTTGTAGATGCCTGCATAACAACGATCAGGAATCATGGCTTTCATGTCTTGCAGTTGACCGTCTTTATTCCACATTTTACCCGATGAACGAATCGCAGCTGGCATGGATGCATCAATAATCACATCACTTGGCACGTGTAAATTGGTGATGCCTTTATCGGAATCAACCATAGCAATATCAGGGCCATTTTCTAGACATTTGGCAATATCTACTTCAATTTGAGTGCGCTTTTCATCGTCTAATTCAGAAAGGTTAGCAAAAACATTACCTAAACCGTTGTTTTGGTTCACACCGATTTCTTCAAATTCTTTGGCGTATTTTTCAAACACGTCTTTAAAGTAAACCGTCACCGCATGACCAAACATGATTGGGTCAGAGACTTTCATCATGGTGGCTTTTAAATGCAACGATAACAACACGCCTTGTTCTTTTGCCTCTTTTATTTGAACTGCAAAAAATTCACGCAATGCTTTAACACTCATCACTGATGCATCAATCATTTCATTAGCAAGCAAAGGTGTTGATTCTTTTAATACAGTTGTGCCATCGCCATGGTTTAATACAATTTTGACATCATCGGCCTCTTCGACAACGATTGATTGTTCTGAGCCATAAAAGTCACCGTCTTGCATGTGTGACACATGCGAGGCAGAATCTTTACTCCAAGCACCCATTGAATGTGGGTTATCTTTGGCGTATTGTTTGACTGGAGCAGCCACGCGTCTATCAGAATTACCTTCGCGCAACACTGGGTTGGCAGCTGAGCCTAAATTTTTGGCATAACGTGCTTTGATTTTCTGCTCTGTTTCGTTTTCTGGTTCATCAGGGTAATCAGGCACTGGATAACCATCGGCTTGCAATTCTGCAATAGTCGCTTTGAGTTGTGGCACTGATGCTGAAATATTAGGTAATTTAATAACATTGGACTCAGGCTTTTTAACCAGTTCACCTAAATAGGCCAAATCATCACTTTTGCGTTGTTCAGGGCTTAAGTATTCAGGAAAATTTGCTAGTATTCGACTGGATAATGAAATATCCTTGGTATCAATATTTATGTTAGCAGTGGCTGTGAATTTTTCAACAATAGGTAAAAATGAGCCTGTGGCTAATGCAGGTGCTTCATCGGTTAAGGTGTAAATAATAGTTGGCTTTGTCATGTTTAACTCCTGAGTGAATAACTGGAATTATCTCCCAGTTTGAGAATGACAATATTATAATGGATTTAGACTGAGTTTAACAGGGAATAAATCATAAGAAAGTGGCAAACTTTAATAGCTCAGTGCACCGCCGCTTTAAAAGGACATTGTTTGACAATATCGGCTTCGATCTGAAGCAATTGTTCGAGTCGTGCTGCGACCGTTTTTGGGTCGTAATATTGATGTGCTAATGAAATAAACAACTCATAATGGCGGTACTCGGCAGCGGCTAATCGTTGGTAAAAATCTTTTATTTTTGGTTCGGTTAATGCTTCACCAACAATGCCAAATCGCTCTGCTCCTCGTTTTTCAACAATACTAAACATCAACAACCTGTCAAGCAAGTAATGTTTTGGGTCTTTGCGCATGGCTCTCATAAAAGTACCAATATAAAAATTAGTCTTATCTGGGATTTGTTGCAAACCCCGTTTAAGCATAATTTTAATCACTTCACGAAAATGTGCCATTTCTTCCATGGCTAAATCTATCATTTCACGAACGATATCGGCTTTATCTGGGTAATGAACAACCATCGACATGGCTAAGGTGGAAGCTTTGCGTTCATTGGCAGCGTGGTCAATCAAGAACGCATCAAAATCCGACATGACGGCTTTTATCCAGCGGGGATCGGTTTTACATTTCAAGTCGTATGAATACATTTATTCTCTAAATAGTTTTATAAGTTTAATTTACCGAACAAGGATAGTCTTTTTGTAAGGTGGGCTTACCCACCATGGATAATAATCGAAGCCTCATAATTTCACTAAACATCTTTGGTGGGTAAACCCACCTTACAGTGCGTGACGTTCGGCGATAAGTTTCTTAATCTCTGCAATGGCTTTTCCTGGGTTTAAGCCTTTAGGACAGGTATTGGTACAGCTCATAATGGTATGACACCTGAATACCTTAAATGGATCTTCTAAGTCTTCTAAACGTTCACCTGTATACTCATCGCGTGAATCGGCTAAAAAACGGTAGGACTGCAATAAAACAGCAGGTCCTAAGTATCTATCACCATTCCACCAGTAACTTGGGCACGATGTTTGGCAACACGCACATAAAATACATTCATACAATCCATCGAGCTTTTCACGGTCTTCTATTGACTGTAAACGCTCAGCATCAGGCAAAGGTACTGAATCCGTTTGCATCCACGGTTGCACCGATGCGTATTGTGCGTAAAAATGGGTTAAATCAGGCACTAAATCTTTGATAACATCCATATGTGGCAATGGGTAAATCGCAACGGTGTCGTTGCAATCTTTCATTGATTTGGTACACGCCAAAGTGTTGGTGCCATCAATATTCATTGCACAACTGCCACAAATGCCTTCTCGGCAAGAACGGCGGTAAGTAAGCGTGGTATCAATTTCATTTTTAACCTTATTTAAGGCATCAAGCACCATTGGCCCGCAATTATCCATATCAATTTCGTAGGTATCGGTACGTGGATTTTCACCGGTATCAGGATCCCAACGGTAAACTTTTAGTTTGCGAATATTGGTTGCACCCTCAGCTTTAACGTATTTGCCTTTGGTGATTTTTGAGTTTTTTGGTAAGCTAAATTCTGCCATTTTAATACACCCTTTTTGCTGGTGGAATAACTTCACATTCATCAGTTAAAGTATTCATGTGAACTGGACGGTATTTGAATGTCACTTCATTGTTATTATCAAAATAACTCAATGTGTGTTTCATCCAATTAACATCATCTCTATCTGGAAAATCTTCACGAGCATGTGCGCCACGTGATTCCTTACGGGCTTCAGCTCCAAAGATTGTCACTTTGGCCTGAGCCATTAAGTTACGTAGCTCCAATGCTTCGATTAAATCCGTGTTCCAAATCATCGAGCGGTCAGTTAATTTAAGGTCTTGGTATTTTTCCACTATTTTTGAAACTTTATCGCAACCTTCGCTTAAGATTTCACCCGTTCTAAACACTAATGCGTGTTTTTGCATGGTTTGTTGCAACTCTAAGCGCAAATCTGCACAGCTTTTATCGCCATCTGCTTGGCGAATTTTATCAAAATCTGTCATGATTTTTTCAACCGCATCATCGGCTAAATCTTTGTGTTTAGTTCCTGGCTTAACTTTATCTGCTACGCGGTGTGCAACTGCACGTCCAAAAACAACAATATCAAGTAAGGAATTTGAACCCAGTCTATTGGCTCCATGCACCGAAACACAAGCTGCTTCGCCAATGGCATAAAGACCCGTAACGACTTTATCAGGATCATCGCCCACTTTATTAACCACTTCACCGTGGTAGTTGGTTGGAATACCACCCATATTATAATGAGCCGTTGGTATCACTGGGATGGGTTCTTTACTGACATCCACACCAGCAAATATTTCGGCTGATTCAGCAATGCCGGGTAAACGCTTATTAATTACATCAGCACCTAAATGCTCTAAATGTAAGTAAATATGATCGGCCTTTTCACCAACACCACGTCCTTCGTTAATTTCTAAGGTCATGGCACGAGAGACCACATCACGTGAGGCTAAATCTTTTGCTGAAGGCGCGTATCTTTCCATAAAACGTTCACCTTCACTATTGGTTAAGAATCCACCTTCACCACGACAACCTTCGGTTATTAAGCAACCTGCTCCATAAATGCCTGTCGGGTGAAATTGGACAAATTCCATATCTTGCAGAGCAAGACCTGCACGTAAAACCATGCCATTTCCATCGCCAGTACAGGTATGAGCGGAGGTACAAGAGAAATAAGTACGACCGTATCCGCCTGTGGCTAAGATGATGGCATGCCCTCTAAATAAATGAACAGAGCCATCGGACATATCAATAGCAATAACGCCTTTGCATTCGCCATTTTCCATTACCAAATCAACGGCAAAGTACTCTATAAAGAAATTGGCATCGTGTTTAAGTGATTGTTGGTATAAGGTATGCAATATCGCATGACCTGTTCTATCGGCTGCTGCACAAGTTCGTTGAGCTGGTGCGCCTTTGCCAAATTCGGTAGTCATGCCACCAAAAGGACGTTGGTAAATTTTACCTTCTTCTGTTCGTGAAAAGGGTACGCCTTGGTGTTCGAGTTCAATTACTGCTGGTACGGCTTCGCGACACATGTATTCAATCGCATCTTGATCACCCAACCAATCCGAACCTTTAATGGTGTCATACATATGCCAACGCCAATCGTCTTTACCCATGTTACCAAGAGATGCACTCATGCCACCTTGAGCAGCAACCGTGTGTGAACGTGTTGGAAAAACCTTTGTAACACAAGCCACAGATAAACCTTCTGCCGCCAATCCCATGGTTGCGCGCAAACCAGCTCCGCCAGCTCCTACGACTACTGCATCAAACTTATGTTCGATTATTTTGTAGCCTTTAATATTTTTTGATTCTGACATAATACTTTCCTATGAAACCAATTTGAATAATGAGAAAAATGTTGCCACAACCATGGCAAACATCGCAAATTTAATAAGTGTTAATAAAGTCAGTGCCATGGCTTTACCATGGACATAATCTTCGATAATCACTTGCAAGCCCAAGCTTGCATGATAAACAACAGTTATTGTCCACAATGCCATTAATAGTGCCGGAATTGGATTGTGTAACCATTGCATTAACGCATCTGGAGAAAGTGATTCCATTGTCATTAAACTCACAACAAACCAAATCCCTAGTGGAATCATTAACACAGCTGATAAACGTTGCATCCACCAATGACCAAAACCGTGTTTGGCTGTACCTAAGCCTTTGACTCTTTTTGTCTCTGTTCTGTATTGCATATTATCCTCCTACGACCCAAGTAATGGCTGTCAAAACAAGGGCAACAATTATGACAATGACGCCAGAACGATTAACCTGTTCCAGTTCAAACCCTTTACCCACGTCCCAAAAAAGATGACGAATACCGTTACAAAAATGATAGAAAAAGGCAAAAGTAAAAGCAATTAAAATAACTTTTCCAAAACCAGATGAAAAGAATGCATGAAGTGCGACTGCCGTTTCAGACAGATAAGCTAAGCTAAACAACCAAAACACTAAAACAACTGCACCAAAGGACAACCCTAAGCCAGTTAATCGATGAAATATGGAAAGCTTGGCAGATAAAGGCATTTTATATACCTGAATATGCGGCGACAAAGGTCTATTTGATGTGTTCATTAACAACCCCTTTAAAAGATTTATAAGGTTCGAGTGTAGCGAAATGCACCCAATTATAATAAATAATCGTGTTATTTATTTGCAGTTGTAATTATAATAGATTTCCATAAATTCAGTAAGGTATTTTTTCATGAGTACACAAGATAATACTAAAAAATTAACATCCATCAATTCTTTGTGTTCATTGCTTGAATTTTCAGGTGATGGGGTGATTGGTTTTTTAAATAACTTATTAATCTCAGATTTAGACACTTTTCATAAAAACAAACTTTACTACTCCGCTTTATGTAACCCAAAAGGACGCATTATTTCATCTGTTTTCCTCTGCATAAAAAATGAAAATTCTGTTTTTCTCATTTGCCCTCACAATATGGCATCTGAATTGTTACAGTTTTTTACCCTACGCAAGTTTCGCCTTAAATTTACCCTTACAGAACCCAACTCATTCCTGCTGCCTAAAGACCAACTTTCAAAAATAGTACTAACGCAAACAGTCAATGACTTTTACCAAAAGCTTTTCCAGTATAACTTACCATGGATTGATAAAATTAATACAGAAAAATTCATCCCTCAACACGTAAATCTCGACCAACACAAAGACATTATGAGCTTTACAAAAGGCTGTTACCCAGGTCAGGAGATTATTGCGCGCCTAAAATACCTGGGTAAAATTAAAAAATCCATGAAAATTGTTAAATCAAATTCAAAAACTGAACTTGAACAAAATTACAAACTGATTTCCCCTGTCATTACTTTTTCCCCTAATCAGTTTCAAGCGCAAGCACTCGTTGACATTTTTTAATACCTGTCGTTATGACATGCCAAGAACCTGACTTAAATTATCAATTTTACTGCAATAAAGCCACATTTTTATTGAATCCGATTTCAAGGTGTGGTATAAAAAATAAAGACATGAATAGCCAACAAAGAGAGGGAAAAATCAAATTTCCCAAAACCCGATAGTTAAACGCGAATTATAGTGCAATCAGTTAGTGCGTATAGTAAATCTAAAAAATACGTCGTCACCTGATTGGTGATAAGTTATTTTTTAGATTTGCTAGGCGTGCTAAGGGGTTGTGCTAGAATCGTGTTTTCACTATCGGGATTTGGGAACTTTATAAAATGATACACACCTAAATATGACAAAAATAAAAACACTTAGCACCATTCTTTTCACTCTACTTTTTACAACGCCTCTTGTTGCGAAAAAATTCACTTTAGTTATTGAACCTTCTTATCCTATAAATCAAGCTAAGGAAATCTACCAACCCTTTAGAAGCTGGTTGAGCAAAGAAACAGGTTACGATTTAGAGCTCATTATCGATAAAAACTACTACACCTATTGGTATCAAGCTCAAAAAGATGACTTGCCTGACTTCACTTTAGATGCGCCACATATTGCCTCTTATCGAATGAATTTTAAAAATTACACCGCTCTTGCCACAACCATTGAACCCCTTTCATTTCACCTTATTTCACTGCAAGAACCTGCAAAAGATGAAAGCGTGCAGGATTTCATGGTTAGCAAAAAGATAGTGATGCTTCCCAGCCCAAGTTTAGCGACCATTTATTTTAAACAATGGTTTACAGATCTTTTTGAGGCACCAATGAAAGACATTTCTGCACTTTCTTGGCAAGAATGTGTTGAAATTGTGTTTGATGGCGGTGCACAAGCTGCTATTGTGCCAAATTGGATGTACAACCTTTACCCTAATTTCAGTTCTCTTATTGAGAGTAAAAAAACCCCAGGAGTCACTTTCACTGCCTCACCAAACGTTCCTAAGGAGGTCGTGGATAAATTTCATTCGGTATTATTATCCATGAAAGATAAAGACTCTGCCTATGATGTTTTGGTAGAACTCAACACAGAAGGTTTCAAACAACCCAACCCTTCAGATTTTCAGGAACTCACAGACTTATTGCCAATCAGATAACCGTTCTAATGCAAAATAAAATCCTTTGAATTATTTTACAATTTATCATGTATTTTTTTTTGCTTTGGTTATAATATCCTGTTTATAATAATTACAAAACTCCATGACTCACGAACAACAATTCAATCACGAACGCAGACAGTTTGAACGATTGGCTTTTGTAAGAAAGACTACTTTATTTTCTGGTAGCAGTGCTTGGACATGTGAAATGATTGACATCTCATTAAAAGGAGTCTTATTTACCAAACCAAGTGACTGGCTTGGAAACATCAAAGACATATTTCGCCTAACAATTTCACTCACAAATTCTCCAAGCATCAGCATGAGTATCGAAATAGCCCATATTGACGACAAAACAATTGGAGCCAAGTGGAAAAAAATAGATGTCGATAGCTTTATAAGCCTTAAGCGCATCTTAGAGCTTAATACCACGGACAGGCACAGGTTAACAAAAGAAATGACCTTCCTGGAATCCAAGTAAAACCGTGCCAAAAACTAAGGCAATGCCGCGATATAACACACCCATCCAGCATCCGCCGTTCCAATTTTAGACACCTCAAAAACCCCATCACCTTCGCCACTCTTTTCATCCGTTCCTTCCCAATAAACATCTACTTGAGAAAAACCTGCCTCTAATAACATTTCTTGTAACTCAGGCAATGTCCACAAACGCCAATAATAGTCAAAGGCTTTATTGTATTCAACGCCATCATCGGTTTTGAAATGAATATAACATTGCATTTGTGAATTAATCGGATTGAAACTGGCTTGCTCCCAAATATAAGTAAACCCTTCGCATTGACGTTCTTCGGTTAATACTTTTGCCGCTTCATACCCACCAAAAGCATCCAAAAAGAAAACTCCCATTTCTTCTAAAGAGTTTTTTACCGATTTAAAGTAATCAATCATCGTAACTCTCTCCATAAACAAAAAATAACTGAAGTTCATGGCTAAAACAATATCCATATCATGAATACCTGATTCTCGAACATCGGCTTTAACAAAACTAAGACTAACCTTATTTTGCAAATGTGGCAAAACATTCTCTCGACCCCAGTCTAGAACACGCTTATCAAAATCCACTGCCCACGCTCGATTGAGTGGGTTTCTATCCACCCACTCACCAGAGGTTTGCCCTGTACCTGAAAAATCCTCCCGTAAATACCTTGCTTCATTTCCACGAATCGCTTTATATGTGGCTTCTACAAAATCAATTTCAGCTTCAACACATTGAACAGCCTCTTGGTACATTTTATGAATGTCGTGTTTTTTCATGCAACAAGTCTTATTGCGCATCCAAGTAGCGTTCCGCATCCAATGCTGCCATACAACCCGTACCGGCAGAAGTGATGGCTTGACGATAAATGTGGTCACTAACATCACCAGCCGCATAAACACCTTCAATAGAGGTTTGCGTAGCGTTGCCGCTTTGACCAGTTTGCACTTTAAGGTAACCGTGGTTCATTTCCAATTGCCCTTCAAAAATCTTAGTGTTTGGCGAATGTCCAATAGCGATAAAGACACCGTGCACATCAATTTTACGAATTTCACCCGTATTTTTATCCTTAACATTGATGCCCGTAACGCCCATATTATCACCGAGCACTTCATCTAAGTTGTTATTCCAAACAAATTCAATATTACCGTTTTTGGCTTTTTCTTTGATGCGGTCAATAAGAATTTTTTCAGAACGCAACTCATCACGTCTGTGTACAAGATAAACTTTTGAAGCGATATTGGATAAATACAACGCCTCTTCAACAGCGGTATTGCCACCACCAATAACTGCCACTTCTTTATCGCGGTAAAAGAACCCATCGCACGTAGCACAAGCCGATACGCCTTTACCTTTGAAAGCTTCTTCAGACTCAAGCCCGAGGTATTTAGCACTGGCACCCGTTGCGATAATCAAAGCATCGCACGAATAAGTTGCCGAATCACCCTTTAAGATAAAAGGTTTTTGCTTTAAATCCACCTCATTAATGTAGTCATGCACCATCTGCGTATCAAACTTTTCCGCATGCTTCAACATACGCGCCATTAAATCAGGGCCTTGCATATCATCGGGATCACCGGGCCAATTTTCCACTTCGGTGGTTGTCATTAATTGCCCGCCTTGTTCAATACCTGTAATAACAACGGGGTTTAAGTTTGCTCGCGCAGCATAAATGGCTGCGGTATAACCCGCAGGTCCAGAACCAATAATGATTAGTTTATGGTGAATTGTTTCGCTCATAATGTTCTCTTTAAATTTTTATTGCGGGTATTTTAACAAAGATTTGAGATAATGCTATTAGGGATTTTTGATTGTTATAATAGATTGAATGAATTAACTACTTTCTTCACTCTGTGCACTTGTAGGATGGGCCGCGCCCATCGGTTTAAAACTCAACAATCATCGAAACCAACTGAAACACTGCCGATGGGCATGGCTCCTCCTACTACTGAGTTAACTTTTCTCTCCCAATTGGAATTTTCTTATAACAAATTCAATATAGCCAATTATAGGTAGACTTCTTCCTAAATGACCTGTAAACATCGTACCTATAGCACTTTTCCACTGCTCTTCTTCATTATCTTCCAAATATCCAAATTCAGATTTGTTTTTATTTGATTCTTTGTATATAGCATACGCAATTTTATCGGAATTTTCACAATATGAGTCTATATTTTCTTTTCCAATTTTAAATAGCTTCTTTTTTCCTAATAGTTTATTTAACTCCACAGCATCAATAACACCATGGTTAATATCTGCAACCAAATCAGGTTCAAAACAGAATAAATATATTCCAAAAATAATTAGCATCATTATGCCAAAATCCATCGATTCTGACAGTTCATTATTTGAGACGACTTGGTAAATATTAAGGTATTTTATAAACGTTTCTACTTGCCTTAAAGTTAGCTTATTTACTATTATGATTTTTTCAAAAAAATCAATGTAATCTTCTTGAATCAAAGTTGTAGTATTTAATTCACTACCTCTCAACAACCTTTTAAAGTGACTACAAGATACGCATTTTTGATTTGACATTGGTATAGTTTGTGGCAAACCAAATGTAAAACCTAAAAACTTATCTAGATAGCTTTGTGAATTAACAGAAGCGCCATAACAATGATTAATTGAAGACCTAATTTGATTCAAATTTGCAACTAAGACAAATTTTAAATTAACAATGTCAAATATATGCTTTATATTCTCTAACATTTTTATTGCAAAGTTTGGTCTACATCTATCCAGTTCATCAATAAATATAATGACAGGATTTTCTTTTGTTATTTTTTCCATTACTTCAACTAAAGCTTTAATTTTTTCCTCTGATTTCTCATGAATGCTTAAGATTCTGTCAATTGATTTATCAAAAGCCTTTTTAATTTCATCGTCAAAATCATTGGCAATATCGACTGAATCTTGTCTTAACACCCAATTTACCCCACCTTTTAGAATTGTCTTCGTTCCAAATTTCAGAACTGACATTGCTTTTTTTCTTAAATCTTTTTTTTCCTTAATGTCAGGAAATGCATTAATTAATGCAGAAAGAATTGTCATTAATGGTTCATCTGCATGATCGGCTTTATAAGCATCAATATAAACCAAGCTATAAATTTTGTTTTCAGACTGTCTTTGTTGCTCACCAACCTCTTCTTTAGGTTTTTGTCCTTCTTTAAAAAGATTTATTAATTTATAAGTAAATTCTGTTTTTCCAGTTCCCCAATCCCCATCAATAACCAATGGCGATACATCAATTGTTGATTTCAGTAATTTAATTATTTTTTCTGCAATCTCCTTTCTATTAAATTCATCATATTCTTCAAATGTTATTTCTTGATTAATGGTCATTGCTGCCTCCTTATTAAATCACTTAATTGGTTAGTTGATAATAATGGCTTACTTTCATGCAACATTCGATGACAGTTTGAATAAACCAATACCATATCTTTTATTTTAGTTTTTGTAATGCCATTTAATTCACTTACTGGAATTAAATGATGAGCTTCAATAAAACCATTACCAATATCTCCATAAAAATCCAAAAAAGAGAAATTGCATGCCATGCACTTTAATTCGCCTGTTTCCTTAATTACTTTTTTCTTTAATGACTTACCAATACTTGAATCTCTTTCTAACCTTCTATGTAATTTGTATATTTTTCTACCTTCAGGGTTATTAGACTCAATTATCTCAGTGTGTAAATAGTTGGATTTTAGTTCTGCTCCTAAATCTATAATTTCAAAGCCTAGTCTAATCAAAAAATCCTTAGCTTGAATTACATTAAAATATGATGGTAGACATTCAGATTTGTTTGCATATACATTAGAAGTTGAAAGAGTATATTTTGGTGGGTAAAGCTTCTCATTGAATTTTAGAAAGTACCTTGTTGAGTTTCTCCTTTTTGGAATACTGTTCTTATCAATAAATTGAATTGCTTGAACAACATGATTAAAAGATATTCCATTAGGAATACCCTTATATGGTTTTGAACTATTATTCACCTTATACCTAAAATTTAATGAGATTACGGGTTAATTATACAATACATTTCTAGTTTTTTAAAATCTCCTTATAACTCAGCACCTCTTACATCAAGCTCCTTGTTGCTTAGCACTTGTAGGATGGGCCGCGCGCCCATCAAGTTAGAATTTAATAACCACCAGAGCCATCCGTTATACTGCCGATGGGCGTGGCCCATCCGACAGAGTGACCTTTCACTCTTCGAGCAATTTTATACCACTGGTATCAATTTCAACTGGCGGTGTTGGTTTTTTCTCAACCATAGTCGCACCCACTTCATCTAAAGATAAGTCTGAAATATCGAGATGAGGTTCTGGGAGTTCATGAGGTTCATCAAAGATGGCTCCGATTTCGTCTAAGCTAATGCCTGAGACGTCAAATTCAGGTTCTGGCACTTCTTCTTTTTCAACAATTTCTCTATCTTCTTCATCTATTGTAAATGAGGATGTATCAATATTAACAGGTTCTATAGGCTTAGGATTGGCAAATTGTGCCCCCACTTCATCCAATGAAAATTGTGAAGTTGGAATGTTGGCAACTATTGGAGCTGGAGGCGAAACTAATATCACCCCAGGGGCGGACATAGTGAGTTCGGCTTTAAAGTTTTCGTTCACCTTTTTAACTAAAGAAACTTTTAAACCGGCTTTTTTTAATGCTTGCCGAAAATTATTGGCTTTCTCGAGTGTTTGCTCTTTTTTTAATACCCGTGGATTGCCATCAAAGAACCTTTCTGCCTTTTCAATTGGCAATTTAAAGACTTTTGAAAAATGCAGCACGGCTCGATTTTTATCCAGCTCTCTGGCAAACTTTCCTTTAAAGACCACATCAAATAAATTTTCTGCACTCATGATAACCTCACGTCTTGTTTCTTCCACAAACCATTTAACCACTGCTGTAATTCTTTTCTAAATTCCATATCAGTAATATAATTTTTGTTCTTTAAGTGATTTGGGATTTTAATTTTGTCCACTATGATTTCGACTTTATCGTATTTACCGCACAAATATTCCCATGCCGAAGGGGGTTTTGGTGAATATTTTAAACTGGTTTGTAGTAAATAATTCATTTGATTTCCCATAGAACCCAAGACAAATCCGATACCTCCCGATTTGGGCTTTAGCAAGTGTTTGTATTTTGAATGTTGTTTTTTATGCTTTTGCTTTGAAAAACGCGTGCCTTCAATAAAGTTTATTACTGAAATTGGGTAATCTTTAAACTTATCGCACGCTTTTTTGGTTGCTTCTAAATCCTTGCCTTTCATATGGGGCTTTTTTGCCAAATAACTAGCAGAAAAACGCCGCATAAAAGGAAAATCAAGCGCCCACCATGCCACACCCAAAAATGGTACATAGATAAGTTCGTGTTTTAGGAAAAATTTTAAAAAGGGGATTTTTTTGTAAAATACATTTTGCAGTATAGGAATATCCGCAGCAGCTGCATGATTACTAATAACCAAATACCAATCGTTAGATTCTAACTCTTCCATGCCCTTTAAATCGATTTTATTGCCATGAAATAATAAATGAATTTTTGTATTTAACCAAATCCAGTTATTGGCAATCCAAACAAGCATTTTTGAAATCGGTTTTCTTATTGCTGGAATAGGCAGGATGAATTTAAGCAAGGAAATTAGCACTAAAATTGGCACCCAAAATAGCGTATTGGCTATAACGACCAGAAGTATTATTGTGCCTTTGACTGCAGACATGAGTTCTCATAATTTGTAATATTTGATTATTTTAACCAGTATTTGCTTATTTTTCACTAAAGTTATCGATTTTTTATACACTTTCGCCCAACTTAGCATTAAAATACATCTCTTTATTCAAATATAGAGATATATAAAAATGAGTGACTTTCTATTTACCTCGGAATCGGTATCCGAAGGACATCCAGACAAACTTGCCGATCAAATATCTGATGCGGTACTCGATGCAATACTCGAACAAGACAAATCTGCACGCGTAGCATGTGAGACCATGGTGAAAACAGGAACTGCCATTATCGCAGGTGAAGTCACCACTTCAGCATGGGTTGACTTGGATGATGTTGTACGCAAAGTCATCACTGATGTCGGTTATAACAATTCTGATGTCGGTTTTGATGGAAACACTTGTGCGGTTATGTCCTTAATCGGCAAACAGTCAGTGGACATTAATCAAGGCGTTGACAGAAGCACAGCTAAAGAACAGGGTGCGGGTGATCAGGGCTTGATGTTTGGTTATGCCAGCAACGAAACCGATGTTTTGATGCCTGCTCCCATTACTTATTCTCACCGTTTGGTTCAACGTCAAGCTTATGTTCGCCGAGCCAATAAATTATCGTGGTTACGTCCTGATGCTAAATCACAATTGACATTTCGTTATGTCGATAACCAGCCCGTCGCTATTGATGCGGTGGTTTTATCAACCCAACATGACAAAGATATTTCGCTCAAGGACTTACGTGAAGCAGTAATGGAAGAAATCATTAAGCCGGTATTGCCAAGTCATTGGTTGGATGCAAAAACCCAATACCACATTAATCCAACGGGCAAATTTGTTATCGGTGGACCTGTTGGTGATTGTGGATTAACGGGTCGTAAGATTATTGTGGATACTTATGGCGGCATGGCTCGTCATGGTGGCGGTGCTTTTTCGGGTAAAGACCCTTCAAAAGTTGACCGCTCTGCAGCTTATGCGACACGTTATGTCGCCAAAAACATTGTGGCTGCAGGTCTTGCTGATCGTTGCGAAGTACAAGTTTCTTATGCTATTGGTGTTGCTAAACCAACTTCAATCAGCGTCACAACCTTTGGCACCAATAAAATACCAGAAACACGAATAGAAGAGTTAGTTCGTGAACATTTCGACTTAACGCCTTACGGTATTATTACGGGATTAGACTTAATTCGCCCGATTTACCAAAAAACAGCTGCTTACGGACACTTAGGTCGTGAAGACAATGACTTCACTTGGGAAAAAACGGATAAAGCAGAATTGTTGCGCGATGCAGCAGGTTTATAAATCAACAAAAAACAATAGAGATAATAAAATGACAGATACAAACAAAGATTACATCGTCGCCGATATTTCCTTGGCTCCTTGGGGACACAAAGAATTTCGCATTGCCGAAACAGAAATGCCAGGCTTAATGAAAATTCGTGAGGAATACAAAGACGCACAGCCTTTAAAAGGTGCACGCATTGCAGGTTCTTTGCACATGACGGTACAAACCGCAATTTTAATTGAAACCTTGCGCGCACTTGGTGCGGATGTGCGTTGGGCAAGTTGCAACATTTATTCGACCCAAGACCATGCCGCTGCCGCTATTGCCGATCAAGACATCCCTGTTTTTGCCGTCAAAGGCGAAACCTTAGACGAATATTGGGAATACACGCATCGCATTATGCAATGGTCAGATGGTGGCACGCCTAACATGATTTTGGATGATGGTGGTGACGCAACCATGTTATTAATGCTGGGTTCAAAAGCGGAAAAAGACCCATCGGTGTTAGATAATCCTCAATCTGAAGAAGAAATTTGTTTGTATAATTCCATCAAAAAGCGTTTGCCAACCAGTAACGGTTGGTACACTAAAGCTTTAGCAGGCATTCAAGGCGTGACTGAAGAAACAACCACAGGCGTACACAGATTATACGAATTAGCAAAAGCAGGCGAATTACCTTTTCCTGCTATCAATGTTAATGATTCAGTCACCAAATCAAAATTCGACAACCTTTATGGCTGTCGTGAGTCCTTAGTCGATGGCATCAAACGTGCAACCGATGTCATGATAGCAGGCAAAGTCGCTGTTGTTTGTGGCTATGGAGATGTCGGCAAAGGTTGTGCTCAATCATTGCGTGGACTGGGTGCCAGCGTGTTAATTACTGAAGTTGACCCGATTTGTGCCCTGCAAGCTTCTATGGAAGGTTTTCGTGTGGTCACTTTGGATGATGTTTGCGATCAAGTTGACATCGTTGTTACCGCAACAGGCAATTACAATATCGTCACTTTTGAGCACATGGCAAAGATGAAAGACCAAACCATCGTTTGCAATATTGGTCATTTTGATAACGAAATAGATGTTGCTGGCTTAGAAGAAAAATGCCAATGGGATGAAATCAAACCACAAGTTGATCATGTTATCTTTGCAGATGGCAAGAAAATCATTTTGCTTGCCCGTGGACGTTTAATCAACTTGGGTTGTGCCACTGGTCATCCTAGTTTTGTTATGTCAAATTCATTCACCAACCAAGTGTTGGCACAAATTGAATTGTATTGCGATGGTGATAAATACAATAACGAAGTCTATGTATTACCGAAAAAACTGGACGAAAAAGTGGCACGCTTGCACTTAGACCGAGTGGGTGTGAAGCTAACCACGCTTACCGAAAAGCAAGCCGCATACATTGGTGTAACGGTTGAAGGTCCTTACAAGCCTGAACATTATCGTTATTAATAGAGAAAAAATGCTCGTTCCCATGTTCCGCGTGGGAACGAAATTATGTATTACCACGCAGAGCGTGGGAACGAGGATTGTAATGAAAAAAGTAAAATTTAGTTTTGAATTTTTTCCAGCTCGTACCAACGAACAGAAAGTCATTTTATGCAACACGCAGGAGAAACTACGCAAACTTAATCCTGAGTTTTTCTCTGTCACTTTTGGAGCAGGAGGCTCTACTGTTGAGGCGACCACTGATACTGTTTTAGAGCTTAAGAAACATAAAACACCCTTAGTCATTCCACACCTGTCCTGCATGGGTGGCACACCTGATTCGATAAAAGTGTTGTTGCAAAAATACCTGGATAACGACATCCATCATATCCTAGCTTTGCGTGGTGACGTGCCTTCAGGCATGGGTTCGGTGGGCTATTTTCGTCACGCTAACGAATTAATAGAGTTTATCAAAACTGAATTTAATGACCAATTCAACATTACTGTCGGCTGCTATCCAGAAATTCATCCCGAATCCGACACAAAAGAAATCGAATTAAAGTATTTTAAACAAAAAGTTGAAACAGGTGCAGATCAAGCCATCACGCAGTTTTTCTTCAATGCCGATGCATACTTTGCTTATTTAGATGAGTGTCAAAAATATGGTATCGATATTCCTATCATTCCTGGCATTATGCCAATCACAAATTTCAGCAACATTAACCGCTTTTGTGGATTTTGTGGTGCCGAAATGCCTCGGTGGTTAAAGTATAAGCTACAAAGTTATGGCGATGACCGCAAATCCATTCAACAATTCGGCACAGAATTTATATCTAAACTGTGCGAACAATTAATACAAGGCGGTGCGCCAAGCTTGCACTTTTACACGCTCAACCGCTCAAAAGCGACTTTGGATATTGTCAAGAATTTAACTTCATAAAAGCAACTTTACTCTGGTTAATTTTTGCCTTGTAGGATTATTTCAGCCCTCAAGTAAACAAGAATCACTCATATTCAAGGTGAAACCTGTAATTTATGCCGCAACACAAAGCCCTCTTTGCGAAACCTTATCCCGCAAAGTCTTCAACAATGTTAATGCCTGTTTAGACACCAATTTAAAACTTTGGTATTTATTAAGCAGTAACTTTCTATCCAATTTAGATAATTTAGGAGTTGACCCTGATATTTTCTTAAAAAACGAAGGTCTGACTTCCCTCTCAACAATTTCCATCATCTCTTCATACAACTCATGAAGTTTGACATGATGAATTCCCAGCTGGGCGTATTCACTAAATGAAGATAAATTCCACTGGTCTTTAGCATACCATTTTCCAAATTCACAAGAGTGGTAGTCTTGAGGTGTTTGTAATTCATTTAATTCAATTTTATCAATCATTGCAGTGGCATATCCCGCCCATTTACTCAGTTCAATTCCTGCTCTTCTAATACTTCTAATAGCTTCATTCATGTTTTTTTACTTTGTTGAATTTGATTTTTGTATTTTACCTAAAATTGTCACAGACAAAAGCCCAGAAATGTAAACAATTATAGCGCGCAAGGACAAATAAGGAATCGCAACCTTATTCTTTATAAGACACAATAATTGACAATTACTCATTTATTTGAGATAGAGGAATATTTCCCTTTTTTTTCAAGATGTTAGAAGACATACCTAATTCATGACATTAAATAAGCCGTTGATTTCATTACATTTTTTTTAAAAACAGTGGTTGACTCTAAGCCAAAATAGCGATAAAGTGCAATTTAGTGGTAATAAGTGGTATTTTGGGACGAATCTTATGTTTTATGGTGAAACAGCAATCAATTTAGACGCTAAAGGGCGTTTGGCAATTCCGGTTAAATACCGAGAAGCGCTTGCTGTTGCCTGGAAAAACACATTTGTCCTCACTTATAACGCCTACGAGAATAACTCGCTTTGGCTTTATTCGCAAGAACAATGGGAAAAAGTTCGCGACGAAGTGATGAAATTAAGCACATGGGATCCTGCTCATCGCGCCTTACAAAGAAGATTGGTCGGCAGTGCATACCATATCGAGCCAGACAAAGGCTCACGATTGCTTTTGCCAAAAACATTAAGAGAAGTTACTGGTTTAGAAAAAAAAGTGGTGATGGTCGGGCTTGGCGACAAGTTTGAAATCTGGGATGAGCAGGCATTAATAGCAGACAGGCATCAAATTCCTGAAATTGGCGAGAATGTTTCTGATGCTGTAAAACAGTTGGTGCTCTAACAGTGAGTGCATTACACCAAAGCGTTCTCTTGGATGAAGCTGTTGCCGCATTAAAGATTAAAAAAGACGGACTTTATGTGGACGCCACTTTTGGACGTGGAGGTCACAGCAAAAAAATATTAAACGACTTATCAAACAAAGCCAAGTTGTTGGTTATAGATTTAGACCCGCAAGCCATACAGGTGGCAAATATTTTAGCCAATGAAAACTCTAATATATTGGTTGAACATGGGCCTTTTGATGATTTAGATAAAATGATAGGTAAAAATTTTAATAACAAAGTTGATGGAATACTGTTTGACTTTGGTGTTTCATCTCCTCAACTGGATCAAAGAGAAAGAGGTTTTAGTTTTAATGACGATGGCCCGCTAGACATGAGAATGGATTCTAGCAGTGGACAAACAGCTGCCCAATGGTTAAATCAAGCCGACTGGAAAGAAATTTCTAAAGTCTTATGGCGTTACGGCGAAGAAAAAAATGCAACTAAAATTGCCAAAGAAATTGTCATCTATAGAGAAGATGTCAAACCTTTAGAAAAAACATCGGAACTGGTTGGCATTATTGCAAAGATTAACAAATACAGTAAAAAACACCCTGCTACGCGTTCTTTTCAAGCAATAAGAATACATATTAATAGAGAGCTGGAACAAATTAACAACGTCTTACCCATCGCATTAAAAAGCTTAAATAAGGGCGGCAGGCTAGTCATTATCAGTTTCCACTCATTAGAAGACAGAATAGTAAAACGTTTTTTCAAAAAACAAGCCAGTACTGGCAAGTTTGATAAGCGCATGCCAATAGAACAAACAAGTGAAGCACAGATTAAACTCATTGGCAAAGCGATTAAAGCTTCACAAAATGAATTAGAACTAAACCCAAGAGCACGCAGTGCCATTATGCGAGTTGCAGAGAAATTATGAAATCCACGCAACTCCTAATAACCCTAACTTTGTTGGCTTTAACTTTGGTTGTCACGGTTAATTATATTTACTTGCAACATAAAAGCAGGAATCAATTTGTTGCACTGCAAGAGCTGCTCAATGAAGAAAGTGATTTAAATGCTGATTGGGGTCGATTACAAATAGAGCAATCTACTTACGTCAATAACAGTGCAATCGTTGCCCAAGCTAAAAAACAGTTAGGCATGAAATTGCCAGAAAAAGAACAGATTTTAAGCATAAAAAGATGATAAAAAAGAAAGCCATTAAATCTAAAAAGAGTAAAAACGTGAATATCAATATGCGCATGTCTATTGTTGGTGCTTTTTTATTGCTCTGCTTTGTTATTATTGCGGTAAGGGCTTTTGCTATTCAAATTAAAGGTAAAGAGTTTTACGCCAAACAAGGCAATATGCGCCAAATCAAAGAAATTGACTTACTTGTTCCGCGTGGCACTATCTTTGATCGTAACGGCGAGCCATTGGCAATTAGCACCCCAATGGTCTCAATTGGCATACAACCTGACAAATTAATTGATCAAATGCCCAGAGTTTTACAACTCGCTGAGTCACTTAACCTTGATTCGGAAAAACTTAAAAACTTAATAATCGACAAACAAAATAAAAAATTCATTTACATTAAAAGAAGGATTCCACCACAAGATGCTGAAGATTTAAAAGGCTTGAACATTCCAGGTGTAGAATTTAGAAAAGAATATAAACGATTCTATCCTGCGGGCGAAATTATTTCTCAGCTTATTGGTTTTACCGATGCTAACGACATAGGTAAAGAAGGCATTGAAAGCACCTATGACAAACACTTGGCTGGCACATCAGGTCGTAAGAAAGTCATGCAAGATCGATTTGGGCACATTATCAAAGACATCAAAGAGGTCATTCCCGCACAACCCGGAAGTGATGTGCACTTGAGCATTGATAGAAGATTACAATACATTGCCTATAAAGAATTAAAAACTGCCGTATACCAACATAAAGCAGCAAAAGGTGCCGCTGTTATTATAGACATACCAACAGGTCAAGTCTTAGCCATGGTTTCTCAACCCTCTTACAACCCAAACAAGATTTCAAAAAAATCATTAAGTGGTATGCGCAATCGGGCTTTACAAGACATTTATGAGCCTGGCTCAGTTATCAAACCCTTTACCGTTATTGCTGGATTGCTCAGTGGGCAATACGATGAAAATAGCATTATCGACACCAGCCCTGGTGTTTTTGAAGTCGACGGCTTCAAAATTCGCGATCACCGTGACTTGGGCAAAATCAACTTGGAAACCTTGTTAAACAAATCCAGCAATGTTGGTGCGGCTAAAATTTCACTAAGCTTAACTAAAAACATCATGTGGGACACACTTCATTTGTTCGGATTTGGATCCAACACTCACAGTGAAATTATTGGGGAATCAAGTGGCAATTTACCCGATTACAAGAGATGGAGTCATTCTAAACAAGCAACAATAGCTTATGGCTATGGATTTTCAGTGACAACTTTACAATTGGCAACTGCTTATGCCGCTATCGCCAATCAAGGTCGTTTGCGGGCACCCACTTACATTAAAGACGTTGTTAATGATGACAAAGCCATTATTGACCCAAAAATTGCGCAACTAGTAACAAAAATGTTAACAACAGTTGTCAGTGAATATAACACGGGTCACAAAGCCATGATTGAAAACTATACCATTGCAGGAAAAACGGGCACGGCCCGAATTGCTGCCAAAGGAGGTTACACGGATAACTACATTGCCAGTTTTGTTGGCTTTGCACCTGCCGAAAACCCCAGGTTAGTGATTGCAGTGAGCATTACCGATCCTAAAGGAGAAAAATATGGTGGCGGAGATGTGGCTGCACCCGTGTTTAAAAATATTATGGAAAATAGCCTAAGGTTGCTGAATATATCGCCATCAAAAATCCAAATTGATGCCCTAAATCAAAACCAGTTAGTGGTGAATCATGAGTAAAGATTTAAGCACAGTACTAACATGGTTTGGCATAGAGTCTCAAGACTTGGGTATCAAAGTAACGGGATTATGTTTAGACAGCCGAAAAATAAAGCCTGGGCAAATTTTTATTGCATTAAACGGCACTGAAAATCATGGCATTGACTTTGCCTATCAAGCACAAAGAGCGGGTGCTTCTGCTATTTTGGCAGAATCTGTTGATAAAGACAAAGCACAACCCAAAGCGCGCCAACAAGCTTTGTCCATTACTGTTATTGAAATTGAAAATTTGGCTGATAAATTAGGTGAGGCCGCTTCACAATTTTACAATCAACCTTCAAGCAAGCTAAAAATTGTTGCCATAACAGGCACCAATGGCAAAACATCCAGTGCTTGGCTGATGTTGCAAGCCTGGAAAGAACTTGGCATAAAAGGTGCATATATTGGCACTCTAGGCTTTGGTACGCTGGATAAAATGCAAGAACAACCAAACACAACACCCAATGCACTTTCTTTGCAAAAAATGTTGGCTGAATTTGTTAACCAAGGCATCACCCATGTAAGTTTGGAAGCCTCTTCGCATGGCTTGGATTTAGGGCGACTCAATGCATGCCAACTTATCGGCAACTGCTTTACCAACATCAGTCGAGATCATTTGGATTTTCACCGAACAATGGAAGATTATGCAAATGCCAAGAAAAAACTGTTTATACAGCATAAAAGTCGCTTTTCTATCATCAATAGCGATGACGAATACGGCAATAAATGGCTAAAAAATTTAACCAACAACCCGTTAAGTTACAGCATTAGAGATGGCGATGCTGATTTAAGGGTCGATGGCATTCAACTGACACCCAAAGGCATTCATTTTACTTTGCATTGGCAAAATGCTAGCTATCCCGTTTCAACTGAATTACTGGGTCATTTTAATGTTGAAAATCTATTGCTTGTTATCGGCACTTTGCTGCAACAGGGATTTTTGATGGAAAAAATAATTCCATTAATTTCAGAATTTCAACCTGTTCCAGGAAGAATGAATTGCGTCCAAGCCCTTAAAAATTCGCCTTTAGTTATTGTGGACTATGCACACACACCCGATGCATTAAAGCAGGTTCTATTGGCACTCAAGCGCCATAACGCTCGCCAAATTTGGTGTGTTTTTGGTTGTGGAGGCAATCGCGATAAAGGCAAGCGACCCCAGATGGGACACATTGCCGAAACACTGGCCGATAATGTGATTGTTACGGATGATAACCCACGTTATGAAGACAACGTTGCGATTGCTCAAGACATACTAGTGGGAATGAACACTAAACCGATTGTTATTCATGATCGAAAAGCGGCGATTGCCTATGCCATTACTCACGCACATCCTGAAGACCTAATTCTCATCGCAGGAAAAGGGCACGAACCCTATCAATTAATCAACGGTCAATACATAGAATTTGATGATGCAGCGGTTACTCAAGGCTTATTGCAGCAAAAAATGGAGGAATGCGCATGATTTGCATGAACCTTCATCAAGCCACATCCATAACTGGAGGCACTTTAATTGGAAAACCCATCCAATTCAGAGGAGTCAGCACTGACTCCCGTAGCGATTGTGCTGGGAAATTATTTATCGCTTTAAAAGGTGAAAACTTCAACGGCGAAGACTATTGCCAACAAGCCATTGACAATGGTGCTGTTGCCGTAGCAGTCAGCAGCTCCCAGGATATAAATAGTCCACAATTGATTGTCGAGGACAGTTTAAAAGCCCTATCAATTTTAGCCAAAAATTGGGCAAAACAATGCCAAACAAAAATTATTGCTATCACAGGCTCCAATGGTAAAACAACCGTTAAAAACATGATTCACTCCATCTTATCTGTGTCAAACCAATGTTCTGCCACAAAGGGAAATCTCAACAATGAAATTGGTGTGCCTTTAACCTTATGCCAAATCAATGCAAAGGATAAGTACGCTATTGTTGAAATGGGTGCAGCAAAACTAGGCGACATTTCATGGTTGGTTTCACTAGTAGATATTCATACCGCAGTAATAACCAATGTATCACCTGCTCACATTGGTCGTTTTGGTTCCTTTGAAAACATTGTTAGTGAAAAAGGGCAAATCCTATCGACCTTAGGAAAAGAAGATTATGCCGTATTGCCTATTGACGATGAGCATTTTGCCATTTGGAACAAAAACACAATCAGTAAGGTCATAAGTTTTGGTGAATCTGCACACGCAGATGTCTCGATTGACACAATTCAAGAAATTAATCTGCCCATTGCAGGAAAACACAATCAGATTAATGCCGCTTGCGCCAGCGCCATTGCGCAATCATGTAAGATAAAAGCGACAGATATACTCACAGGGCTAGAAGACTTTTTGCCAGCGAAGGGGCGCTTAGAAAATCTTGGTGAATATAATGGAAACACCTTAATTAATGATTGTTACAACGCCAACCCTCAATCGGTAAAAGCCGCTATAGATGTATTGGCCAGTTACGACTCCCCCACAACGCTTGTTTTAGGCAACATGGCAGAATTAGGCGAGGAGTCGGAAAATTTACACCGTGAAATTGGCAGTTATGCAAAACAAAAAGATATTTCTCGCTTATTAACTATCGGTATTGATTCCAACTACGCTGCTTCTGCTTACGGTAGTCAGGGTAAACATTTTGACTCCATTAAGTTGCTGTCGGATTTCATGCATAAGAATTGGAGCTCTTTAGGCACTATTTTAGTCAAAGGCTCACGGAGCATGAAACTCGAAAACCTCATAGAAACACTCATCAATTCGGAGAAAGCTGCATGATTTTATGGTTAGCCCAACAATTTCAGGACAACCATAGCTGGTTAAATCTCTTTTCTTATCAAAGCTTTAGAGCCATTATGGCGGCACTCACCGCTTTGGTTTTCTCTTTGATGCTTGGCCCTTGGTTTATTCGCAAATTGCAACAAAAACAAATCGGTCAAAATGTTCGTTCTCTCGGTCCAGAATCCCATTTATCCAAGCAAGGTACGCCAACTATGGGCGGGGCTCTAATTATTTTCGCCATTTTACTGGCGACTTTTTTATGGTCTGACCTCAGTGTCAACTATGTATGGGTTTGCATGTATGTTCTCTTTGGCTTTGGTTTGGTGGGATGGTTGGATGATTACCGTAAATTAATCCTCAAGGACTCCGCTGGTTTATCGGCGAAATGGAAATATTTATTGCAGTCTTTATTTGGTGGCAGCGCCGTTTTATACCTGTACTATTTTGGTGATGATAGTTTAACAACACAAATGGTTATTCCTTTTGTTAAGGACTTGAATTGGTCTTTAGGATGGTTAGTTATACCTTTAGGTTATTTTGTTATGGTTGGTTCATCCAATGCGGTAAATTTAACTGATGGTTTGGATGGCTTGGTTATTATGCCAGTAATATTAGTCGCCTCTGCCTTGGGCATAATTGCTTATTTAACAGGACACACGGTTTTTTCACACTATTTATTTATTCCGCATATTGCTGAGGCAGGAGAACTCGCAATATTTTGTGCCGCTATTGTGGGTGCTGGACTGGGCTTCTTGTGGTTTAACACCTACCCTGCAGAAATGTTTATGGGCGATGTTGGCGCCCTATCATTGGGCGGGGCTTTAGGAATAGTTGCCATTATTACACGACAAGAACTGGTATTTTTCATCATGAGCGGTGTTTTTGTAATGGAAACGGTTTCGGTTATTTTGCAAGTGGGTTCGTTTAAGCTCCGTGGCAAAAGAATCTTTAAAATGGCTCCCATACACCACCATTTTGAACTCAAAGGTTGGCCAGAACCCAAAGTGGTCGTTAGGTTTTGGATTATGGCTTTGATATCGGTACTGATTGGTTTGGCAACATTGAAAATTAGATAAAATGAAATTAACTTCTAAACAAGCAAGCAAAACAACTTCAAACAGCTATTTTATAGTTGGTGTTGACTTCTGGCTGATGGTTTCAGCCAGTTGCTTGATTGCTATCGGCATCATCATGGTGGCTTCCTCTTCCTTTGCCATTGCTGAAAAATACAACCACGATGCCTTTTATTACCTCAAACGTCATGTTGTGTTTATATTCATTGGCATGGTGTTGAGTACCGTAATACTTGCCATGAAAATGGACTGGATGCAAAAATTAAGTCGCGTTTTAATTGTCTTTGCCATTATTTTATTAATTTTAGTATTAGTACCAGGAATTGGCGTCAAAATCAATGGTGCACAACGCTGGATTAATTTTGGTTTTACCCGATTCCAAGTGGTTGAAGCCGTGAAGCTTGCTATGATTGTGTATCTGGCAGGCTATATTGTCCGCCATAAACAAGGCGTTCAGAATAAATTTTTTGGCGTGATAAAGCCCCTTTTAATTGCAGTTATGTTAGCGGCTTTATTACTTTTGCAACCTGATTTTGGCTCGGCTGTATTATTATTAGTCATCACCTTATTTATGGTTTATATCGCAGGGGCTCGATACAGAGACTTAACTATTCTCGGTGTAATTTCAACCTCTTCAATGGCACTTATTGCCATCGCAGAACCTTATCGCGTGCAACGCTTAATTAGTTTTCAAAACCCTTGGGCTGACCCCTTTGATGGTGGTTTCCAATTAGTTCAAGCACTTATTGCTATTGGCAGCGGTAAATTTTCAGGCAATGGCATTGGTGGTAGCGTGCAAAAATTATTTTACCTACCCGAAGCTCACACTGACTTTATATTTTCTGTCTATGCAGAAGAAATGGGCTTTATCGGTGTGTTGTTTCTTATCGCCATATATCTAATTTTTATTATGCGAATTTTTGCTATTTCAAAAGAAGCTTTTAACAATGGCAAAGAGTTTGCTTCATTTGCCTGTTCAGGCATTGCCGTATGGATAGCATTGCAAGCATTTTTAAGCATGGGTGTTAATTTAGGCTTGTTACCGACAAAAGGTTTAACCCTGCCCTTTATATCATCTGGTGGTTCCGCAATTTTAATGAATCTGCTAAGCCTTGCCATCGTCATGCGAGTAAGTTACGAAAACCGCATGCACAACATCAAAGCCATTCGAAAATACCAGGAGCAAGAGTTATGACGAATAAAAGCATAACTGTTGCTATTATGGCAGGTGGCACAGGTGGGCATATTTTTCCTGGAATCGCAGTTGCCAATGAACTTATTCAAATGGGACATAAGGTGGTTTGGCTTGGGGCTATAGATGGCATGGAAGAACACATTGTCACTGAACACAACATCCCAATAAAATTATTAGCAATAAAGGGCTTACGAGGAAAAGGCTTAAAAGGCCTTATAAGCATGCCTTTTAAATTATTGGGTGCTACGAGAATAGCCGGCAAGTATTTTAAAAATCAGAACGTCAAAGCGGTTATCAGCATGGGTGGCTATGTAGCAGGTCCAGGTGGATTAGCTGCAAAATTTAAAAAAATTCCATTACTTGTGCACGAACAAAACAGTAAATTTGGCATGACTAATCGTTACTTAGCTAAATGGGCTAAAAAAGTACTCACTGGTTTTAACTTAAATGGGCTATATAATTCGCAATGGGTAGGAAACCCAGTTCGTCAAGAGATTGAAAAATGTCAGTCAGAAAAAAAAGAATCAAAAACAATCAATGTTTTTATCGTCGGTGGTTCTTTAGGTGCCATGAGTTTAAACACTCGCATACCTGAATTACTCAATCCCTTGTTGTCATCAGCAAAAATCGCTGTCAAACACCAATGCGGAAAAAACAATTTCGAAAAGACAATAAGTTGTTACCAAGACAGTCAAAATGTTGAGGTATTGGAATTTATTGACAACATGCCTGAGATATACACTTGGGCTGATTTTGTCATTGCCAGAGCCGGAGCATTAACCATTGCCGAAATTAATGCCTGTGGTTTACCGGCTATTTTTGTGCCTTATCCACATGCTGTTGATGACCACCAAACCTCCAATGCACAAAACATCGTTGACAACAAGGCAGGCTATATTTGGCAAGAAAACGACCCAATAGAAAAGTTAAGAAAAAATATAGACACCTTAGTCAATGACAAGGAGTTGCGTAAATCCATGGCACAGAATTCTCAATCGCTACACAAACCACAAAGCGCTTTAAAAGTAGCCAAAATTTGTTTGGAGATGATTGCATGAGTCATTTAACCCCTAACAACCGTTTTGTTAATCGCATGAAAGCCATTCACATGATTGGAATTGGCGGCAGTGGCATGAGTGGTATCGCCGAGGTACTCCATAATTTAGGTTTTGAAGTAACTGGCTCTGACATACAAGATGGCGAAGTCGTTGCCCGTCTACGCGCTATGGGAATTAAGGTCTTTATCGGTCACACAGCAGAAAACATTATCAACACTAAAGTAGTGGTCATTTCTTCTGCCATAAAAGAAAACAACCCCGAATTGATGGCTGCACGAGAGAAGTCAAAATCCATATTATCGCGTGCAGAAATGCTTGCTGAACTTATGCGCTTTAAAATTGGCATAGCCGTTGCTGGTACGCACGGAAAAACCACCACAACCTCATTGGTTGCCAGTGTTCTAGCCGCAGGTCAGCTTGACCCAACTTTTGTTATCGGTGGTTTATTAAATTCAGCGGGAACAAATGCAGGGCTTGGCACCAGTGAATATTTGGTGGCAGAAGCCGATGAAAGCGATGGGTCATTTCAATTATTACAACCAATTTTAGCTGTTGTTACCAATATTGATGCCGATCACATGCAAACTTTTGGCGGCCAGTTTTCACAATTAAAAAAAGCCTTTGAAAATTTCTTACATCACCTACCCTTTTATGGCGTTGCGATTCTTTGTGTAGATGATGAACACGTTGCTGAACTGGCTGCATCACTGGTCAGACCCACAATCACTTATGGTTTAAATGATGGAGCAATGATTCGAGCCGCTAATATTGAACACCACAAACAGAACATGTCATTTGACGTACTCAAAAATGATGAAGTAATCGTTCGCCGTGTCAAGATTAATTTACCAGGTTTACACAATGTTCAAAATGCATTGGCTGCCATAGCTATTGGTTTAGAATTAGGGGTTACATCCAAGCAAATTAAACAAGGTCTGAGGGAATTTGCTGGTATTGGACGTCGATTTAATTTAATCCCCAATATGTATTGCAAAGCGGGCACTTTCACCTTAGTTGATGATTATGCCCACCACCCAACCGAACTGACTGCGGCTATAAATGCCTGCCGCGGAGGATGGAATAACCGACTTGTTGTTGTTTTTCAACCGCATCGTTATTCTCGCACGCGTGATTTATTTGATGAGTTTACAGAAAGCCTGAATCATGCTGATGCCCTTATCATCACTGATGTCTATGCGGCAGGCGAAGAAGCTATTTCTGGATTTAGTGCTGCAGATTTAAGTCGCAGTATTCGAACTCGTGGAAAAATTGATCCGATTTACATTGCTGATATTAATAATTTAATCGCCGATTTAAATGACATTATCCAACACGATGATTTAGTGTTATTTGTCGGTGCTGGCAGTATCGGAAGTATCAGCAAGACAATAGAGGAAAATAAAGGTTTGAAAGATAAGGGAGAAGCTCATGTTTAGCAAACCTCTTTCAAAATTAACTGTTGCTGTCATTATGGGTGGTAAATCAGCGGAAAGAGAAGTTTCGTTACGCTCAGGACTTGCCGTTGCCAATGCCTTATCAGCACAATCCATTAAGGTCATCAAGCTTGATGGCATTGAAGAACTGCTAAAGTGTGATTTAAAATCATTTGATGCAGTTTTCAATATTCTTCATGGGGAAGCTGGAGAAAATGGTGAATTGGCAGGATTCTTGTCTTCAGTTGGTATTGCCTATACAGGTTGTGGCTTGAAAGGTGCAGTTTTGAGTTGGGACAAAAGTGTTGCAAAAACTATAGTACAAGCCCATGGCATAAGAACACCAAATTCACAGGTCATTACTAACATTGCACAAATACAAATCCACAATCCAGGACCTTGGATAGTCAAACCAACACAAGAGGGTTCGAGTGTTGGGTTGTTTTATGCCGATAACGAGATTGAATTAAAAACGTGCGCCCGTAAGGCTTTAAAACTTGTTGATTCAATTCTTATCGAAGATTATATCAAAGGCAGTGAATGCACAGTTGCTATCGTTAAAGGAAAATCCTTACCCGTCATTCGTATAAACCCAGGTGTTGATTTATATGATTATGAAGCAAAATACAACAGCACACAAACAGAATATTTTTGTCCAAGCGGTTACGACAACAAGCTAGAAGATGCATTAAAACAGGATGCACTTAAAGCCTTTAAGGCGCTGCATTTAAAAGGCTGGGCTCGCATAGACTTCATGGTTGACAAACAAGGCAAGCATTGGTTCTTAGAAGCGAATACCACTCCAGGAATGACGCAAACAAGTCTCGTCCCAAAAGCCGCAAATGCCATTGGATGGAGTTTTAATCAATTGGTTCTTAACATTTTATCAACGGCTTTTACAGAGGTGAAAAATGACTAAAGGAGCAAAATTATCCATGCTAATGATTTCATTTACCTTTTTATTAATGGCAGCATTTATGTCTGGAATGATTAAATCTGAGCATTGGGAGATATCCAATGTCGTTATTGATGCGGAATTTAAACGAGTTAATTCAGAACAAATACGAATAACCGTTGCAGCCAATAAACAGCGTTCGTTCTTCAAATTAAATGCCAATGAAATTCGCGACAACTTACTACAAATCCCTTGGGTTAAAGAAGTTAGCGTTAACAAAAAATGGCCAGATACATTGCGAATTAGGCTCAAAGAGCATAAAGCTGTTGCTGTGTGGAATGAACTAAAACTACTCAACAGCAACGGTGATATTTTTGAGGTAGATAGCTTAGAAGACTTATCCTCATTGCCACACTTTAATAGCAAAACGGCAAACTCGAAAATTGTGTGGAATAAGTACATGCGCTTTAATGACATTATTAAAAACATAGGCTTTGATATTGTCTCTTGTGAAATAAGCACCATAGGCAGTTGGAACTTGGTATTAAATAATGGCATCAACCTCATTGTTGGCTCGGATTACCAAGATGCCAAATTAGTTCGACTGGCAGAAACCTGGGAATCATTGCTCAAGACTAATGAAACTTTGCCAAGCTATGTAGATTTACGATACACCAATGGCTATGCAGTCAAATGGCAAAAGGTCTATAAAAAAATAAATAACAGTGATAACACGAAACTTGAATTCACCAAAATACAGGAATACGGAAACTCGAATGGTTAAAAAAACAGACAACTCTTTAGTCGTTGGATTAGATATTGGCACCTCTAAGATAGTTGCTATTGTGGGAGAACAACACAAAGACGATTCACTAGAAGTCGTCGGAATTGGATCCTCTCCGTCTAGGGGATTAAAGCGAGGTGTTGTGGTTGATATAGAATCAACAGTGCAATCCATACGTCGAGCCATTGAAGAAGCAGAACTCATGGCAGGCTGTGAAATAAAATCAGTTTATGCTGGCATTGCAGGTTCGCATATTCGCAGCATTAATTCACATGGAATAGTGGCAATTAAAGACAAAGAGGTCACTGCAAGTGATGTCGATAAAGTATTGGATGCTGCAAAAGCTGTTGCAATCCCAGCTGACCAACGTGTGTTGCATGTTTTACCACAAGAATATGTTATTGATGGTCAAGATGGTATCAGACACCCAATTGGCATGTCTGGAGTTAGATTAGAAGCCAGGGTTCATTTAATAACAGGTTCGGATTCGGCAGCACAGAACATCTCAAAATGTGTGGCACGTTGTGGGCTCAATATAGATCAATTAATTGTAGAACAATTAGCGTCATCAGCAGCAGTACTTACTGATGATGAAAAAGAATTAGGTGTTTGTTTAGTCGACATTGGTGCAGGCACTACTGACATTGCTGTATTTACCCATGGAGCCATAAGACATGCATCAGCCATCCCCATAGCTGGTGATCAAGTCACAAATGATATTGCTGTGGCTATGCGAACACCAACACAATATGCAGAAGAAATAAAATTAAAATACGCTTGTGCTTTACGTCAATTGGCATCTGCTGAAGAAACTATTTCAGTTCCCAGTGTAGGCGATAGAGCACCCAGAAGACTGGCAAGACAAACATTAGCTGAAGTGGTAGAACCTCGCTATGAAGAGCTCTTTACATTGGTTCAAGCCGAATTACAACGAAGCGGTTATGCAGAATTAATAGCCGCAGGAATCGTTTTAACAGGAGGTGCATCCAAGATGGAAGGAACCGTCGAATTAGCAGAAGAAATCTTTCATCTGCCAGTGAGAATTGGTACACCACAGAATATATCGGGGTTAAAGGAAGTGGTTAAAAACCCAGTGCATTCAACTGGTGTCGGCTTGCTTCTTTATGGCAACCAATACGAACAAAGTGGAAATAACCTCAACGAATCAGGCAATTGGTTGAGCAAATTTAGAAAATGGTTTTTTTCTGAATTTTAAAAAAGTAAATACGTGGCATGTATTTACAGGTAATTTTAACTAAAAATGAGAATGCAAGTGCATTCATTAAATTAACAGAGAATGCATTGTGTGTTCTCACTTAAACATTTTCGGAGGTAATAAAATGTTTGAAATAATGGAAAATGACAGCAGCGGTGCTGTAATCAAAGTAATCGGTCTTGGTGGCGGCGGTGGAAACACCGTTCAACAAATGGTTGAAGCTGACATCCAAGGAGTTGAATTTATTTGTGCTAATACTGATGTGCAAGCACTGGATAAAACAAAATGTAAAAACATAATAAGAATAGGGCAAAATGTCACCAAAGGTCTTGGAGCTGGTGCCAACCCAGAAGTTGGGCGTCAAGCCGCGTTGGAAGACAGAGAGCGCATAAAAGAAGTTCTAGAAGGAACCGACATGGTGTTCATTACCGCGGGTATGGGCGGTGGCACGGGTACAGGTGCTGCACCCGTTGTTGCTCAAATTGCTAAAGAAATGAACATTCTTACTGTTGCAGTTGTCACTAAACCTTTTCCTTTTGAGGGCAAAAGAAGAATGATGGTTGCCGAAAAAGGCATTACCGAATTAGAAGAGAGTGTTGACTCTTTGATTACCATACCAAATGGCAAATTATTGACACACTTTGATAGGGACGTCACCTTATTAAACGCATTTAAAGCATCCAATGATGTTTTGCATGGTGCAGTGCAAGGTATATCTGACTTGATTACCAATCCTGGCATGGTTAATGTCGATTTTGCCGATGTAAAAACGGTCATGTCAGAAATGGGCATGGCAATGATGGGAACGGGCATTGGTCGAGGCGATGATCGCGCTGCCGTTGCAACGGAACTCGCCATAAACAGTCCATTGCTTGAGGACATTGACATGCATGGTGCTAAAGGCATATTAGTTAATGTAACCTGCGGAATGGATTTAAGCTTAGGAGAAATTCAAGAAATAGGCGAAATGGTTGAAGAATACACGTCAGATACATCCACAGTGGTCATCGGCACATCAATAGATATGGAAATGGAAGGTGAATTACGTGTTACTGTGGTAGCCACAGGTATTAATGGAAAAGGAGAGAAAAAAGTACAGCTAGTTAAACCAACCGAAGAACGTGTTGAAATTTCACCTTCCTATCGGACAAAACTTTCGTCTCATGTGGTCAGTTCTGCAACAGCAGCACAACAGATGAATAATAGTGAAGAAAGCCCTGTCATTAAAGCAGAGAAAGACCAAATGTTGTCTGAAGACTACCTCGATATTCCTGCATTTTTACGCAATCAGGCGGACTAACAGGAATACATAAGTGTCATTGCAGTTTCACCTCCGAAGCTGCAATTTTTATGCCGTTGTGAGTGTATTAAGGTCTTTAAGGTACTAACAACCATGTTAATAGTTGTGGTAGAAATAATACAAGCAGTGGTTGATTTACAACGATTATTTCAAAATATATGGATAATGTGTTAAACTTCCACCCATTAAGAGTTGCAGAAAAAGAATAATGATAAAACAGAGAACCCTGAAAAATACTGTAAGAGCCACAGGAGTTGGCATTCATACAGGTCAAAAGGTTTATATAACCCTAAGGCCAGCAGGTATTGACACTGGAATTGTATTTGTTAGAACCGACCTGAATACACCAAAGCACATTAAAGCCCAAGCCGAATTGGTTGGAGATACAAGCATGTCTACAACACTCATTAAGGACGGTGTTCGAGTGGCAACAGTAGAACATTTAATGGCTGCGTTTTGTGGCATGGGTATCGACAATTGCATTGTTGAACTCAGCGCATCTGAAGTTCCGATTATGGATGGTAGCGCAGGTCCCTTTGTCTTTTTAATCCAATCCGCAGGGATTTTATTGCAAGACAAGGCCAAAAAGTTCATAAAAATAACTAAAGCTGTTGAAATTAAGCATGAAGACAAGTTCGCTCGCTTTGAACCCTTTAATGGTTTTAAGCTAAAATTTGATATAGAATTTAACCATCCTGCATTCTCAGAGCACACAAAGTCAAAAGAAATCAATTTATCAAGCAATGCTTTTATTAAAGAAATTTCACGCGCTCGTACTTTTGGCTTTATGCGTGATATAGAAATGCTTAGAGACAAAAACTTGGCTATTGGTGGCAGCATGGATAATGCTATTGTGTTAGATGATTATCGTGTCTTAAACCAAGATGGATTGCGCTACGAAGATGAGTTTGTTAAGCATAAAATCCTAGACGCCATTGGGGACATTTATCAATTAGGTCAACCAGTTATTGGAGCCTTTCACGGTTACAAATCAGGTCATGCATTAAACAATGGTTTAGTTCGAAAACTATTAAAGCATTCTGATTGTTGGGAATTTGTTAGCTTTCCAGATAAAACACAACAAGAGAAACAACTCTACCCAGTCTTTGCATGAAATCGATTCTAATAAAACTTACCGTGGTCATTATTTTGGCTTTAACATCCTGCAAAAATAATCCAACCAGAATCACAAACAAATACCAAAATTACATTACTCAACAAAAGCTAGTACCCATCAAAAAAATCAAGCAATTTACCTTTCGTGGTTGGAACTCACTAGATGCAGAGCACTTTATCCTATCAGCATCGCAAAATAAGCCTTACCTCATTGAATTATATAATTATTGTAATGATCTTGATTTTTCTGCAAGCATAAGACTTAACCAGACAAATGACAGTATTCTATCTTCAAACTTTGACTCCATTAGCATTCCTAATCAGAGTTTTCAAGACAAATGCCGCATTAAAAATATTTACTCATTATCAAAACAACAGGTAAATGAAATTAATTCATTATGAATACCTGAGACCAGTGTATAACAATATAACTGCGTGTAAAAAGTGAAATATTCCAAATCCTAGATTTGCATCACGTTTTTAATTGAATTTTTGTTGTAATATGCTAACATGAGTGCATTGGTGGGAACTTTACATGAACAATGTGTTCTAAATACCTGTTAAATTTAGAGTTTTAGGAGCTTAACCAAAGTGAAATTATTTTGTAATCTGTTGTTGCTAGCATTGACACTATTCTCTATGAGTGCCCATGCAAATGATGAAGATTCTCTTAATTTTCAAAGAATTGACCCTCAACTTATCAATTACCATCTTCAAGAAAACAAGGACGATAGTTGGATAAAAACACACACCTCTCAGCCTGATAAGTTTTTCTCATTATCTTCAAAAAAGACCAACTCTTTTCGAGATGAAGTGGAAATGGCATGGAGTTTTTCAAACCTATTTAGTATAAATGTTAACCTCTTTGAAGACGGCAACTATAAAAATTACTTCAACCTTCCCTCACAAAGCAGCCCTACTCGCTCCTTGAACAAGTCAGCGTCTCGTTCTTTACAGCCAACATTAGATACAAACACTCGACTCAAAGGTTATAAAATTGGCTTGTCTTCTGATTTTGGCATAGGCAATCAATTTAAACTTGGCATAAATTTGGACTACGGAAAATTAAATGGCGCGGATTTAATTGGATTTAATACCAACAACGTCAACATGAGTTCATTTGCACTTGGAATAAAAAACAAAAAATTTGGCGCTTCCTTAATTACAGATAGTGTCATTGAAAACAACAATTTTTTATCAAACCAAGCACGCATGGGTTTTGAAATTGATTGGCACTTTTCTGAAAATACAACTTTTTCATTCGGTTCAAAACAACAAATAAAGAACACTGACGACAGTTCGCAAACAACAAATTTTGACAACCTTTCTGGCAACGTTCAATACATAAAATTTCAATATAATTTATAATTTTACCTATATTAGTCATTTCTAATAGAGATTAAATACTGCATTTGCTATAGTCCATACTTCTTAAGAGATGAAAAGTTATAATAAACAAAATGCACATTAAAAAATTTGGCGGCACTTCATTAGCCACTGCTAGCAAGCTCGAAACAGTTGCAGAAATAATTTTTAACGCTTCTAAAAAATCACAGATTGCCGTTGTGTTGTCAGCCATGGGAAAAGTGACCGACAACCTTATTGAAATAATTTCTATCGCCATAGCTGATGGAGATTGGAAAAGTAGAATCGAATTATTGGAAGATTTTCACAATCAAACATTGGTCGAACTTAATTGCGCTTGTCGACTTGAAGCACAAAAACAGCAAACCAGTATTAGTTATTTATTTCAAGAAGCGCAAGCAAAACTGCAAGGAATCAGCTTACTAGGTCAATGCCCTGAGGATACGTATGCGTGGTTAATCACTTTAGGAGAGCAACTTTCTGTTTCTCTTATGTATTCGCAACTTATCTCTCTTGGACTCACTATTGAAACCATAAATGCACGCGCGCACATCATAACAACTGAAAATGCATTTAGTGGTGAGGTTGACATTAACCAATGTAAGTCAAATCTTTCTGCCTATAAAAAGAGTAACGCAGAAGTCTTACTCATGCCTGGATTTTGCTCTTCTAGTCCTTCAGGTAAAGCCACCACATTAGGTCGAAATGGGTCTGATTATTCTGCCGCATTGCTTGCCATAAGTCTAGAGGCACAAAGGTGTGAAATTTGGACAGATGTTGATGGAGTTTATAACGCCAATCCACGGGAAGTTAGCACTGCTTATTTGGTTCCCCAACTGAGCTATTATGAGGCGATGGAATTGTCTTATTTTGGCGCCAGTGTTTTACACCCCAAAACAATTACACCACTTATGCATGCGGACATTCCATGCGTGATTAGAAACACTTTTAATTTGGATTCAAAAGGCACCATTATCAGTCACAACCCTCATAAGACTGACAATTTTGCCACGGCCATCTCAAGCCTTGAAAATATTACCATGGTGACCGTAAGCGGTCCAGGGATGAAAGGCATGGTTGGCATGGCTGCGCGGGTATTTGATACCATGAGTGATAAGAATATCAGTATCATACTCATTACTCAATCTTCTTCCGAATATTCAATTAGCTTTTGCATCGATACGCATTCAAAAACTCTGGCGCAACAGTGCCTTAATGATACTTTTGCTCTTGAGTTAAAAAATGAGATGCTAGAACCCATTTCATTTAAAGATAATTTAGCAATAATCACCTTGATTTCTGATAACATGAAAAAACGTCGTGGCACGGCAGCACAATTTTTCCAATCATTAGCCATTGCCAATGTCAACATTATTGCCATCGCTCAAGGGTCAAACGAACGCTCTATTTCTGCTGTGATTGAAGAAGATAGAGTTAAACGAGGATTAAGAAGTTGTCATCAACTATTTTTTGACTCGCGTCAACAAGTAGAAATCATACTTATCGGCTGTGGTCTTGTGGGCGATGCTTTTTTAATGCAAATTCAAAAACAACAAGCTTATTTGAACAAACAAAACATTCGCATAAAAGTATGCGGTATAATCAATTCAAAAGGCGCTTTATTAAATGAAAATGGCATAGACCTTAGTCATTATAAACAATCCATACAAACCGACCTAAAAGAATTTGACAAAGAACAACTCAAAGCATTTAGGCAGCAATCCAATATGATTAACCCAATTATTGTTGATTGCACCTCGTCCACTGAAATTGCACAAGATTATTGTGACTTTTTCGAAGCAGGTTATCACATTGTAGCAGCGAATAAAAAAGCCAACACCCTGAGCTACGAGTACTACAAAAAATTAAAACAGACCGCAGTTCATTCTCACCGACAGTTTAATTATGAAACCAATGTTGGTGCTGGATTACCCGTTATTGACACCTTCAGAAATTTATTACGCGCAGGCGATAAATTAGTCAAATTTGAAGGGATATTATCTGGCTCAATGTCTTATATTTTTGGAAAACTTGATGAAGGACTGCCTCTGTCTCAAGCCGTAATAAAAGCTAAAGATAAAGGCTTTACAGAACCCGATCCTCGCGATGATTTAAGTGGCATGGACATTGCCCGAAAAGTTCTTATTATTGCCAGAGAATCTGGTTTAAAACTAGAATTAAGCGATGTCAAAATTGACTCCTTATTAACCCAAGAACTGATTGATGCAGCGAATGTCAAAGAGTTCATGGAAAAGCTTCCTGATTTGGATGAAAACATTAAGAAATTAAACCAACAAGCCCAAGCGAAAAACTGTGTGTTACGCTATATTGGCACGGTATCAAATAATGAATGCTCCGTAAAAATTGAAGAAATTCCGCAATCCTCTGCCCTCTACTCAGTAAAAGAAGGTGAAAATGCCATCTCATTTTATAGCCAATACTATCAACCCATCCCAATGGTTCTTCGTGGCTATGGAGCAGGAGCGGATGTCACCGCTGCTGGAATTTTCTCAGATGTGATTAAAATAGTTCCATCTAAAAGCAGTTTTATATAACTCTTTCAACAATTGCTATTAATAAAAATAGGGCTTATTAATAAGCCCTATTTAGTTATAGAGACCTTTGCATAACACGTGCCACGAGTTATGCAAAGGTCTCTTATATTTAAGTTAGTCAATTTCTTTTAAGTGCAACAAAAACTCTTTGGCATTTTTATACCCAAAGAAGCTTGATTGTTGTATCAATTGCCCTTGCTTGTCAAAGAACAGTGTGGCAGGAGGACCTACAATTTTAAATTTTTTCATTAAAGCTTTATCAGACTTACTTTGTTTCGTGACATCTGCCTTTAATACAGTAAATTTATTGAGCATATTTTTAACTTGTTCATCACTGTAAGTTGTGCCTTCCATATGCACGCATTCAACACACCAATCTGCGTAAAAATCCAATAAAACAGGTTTATCTGAACTGGAAATAATTTGTTGCAACTCTGCTAAATTTGCAACTTTTTGAAATTCAAACTCTTGTTTTTGGGTTAAAGGGTGCATGAAATCCGTATTGCCCTTAATGGCACCATAAATTTCGGCAACACCAATGCCAATCAATGCAATTTTGAACACCAAGAACAGCCAGATGAGCTTGCTGCCTTTTCTAATGTTTTTAACGGCATAACGGTACCAAAAAATGGAAGATAATAGTGCCAATAGACCAAATAAAAGCAACGTGGCTTTAGCTGGAATAATTCGCGACAAGAACCAAATTGCCATACCAATAAGAGCGATACCGAAAAACGATTTCACCACATTCATCCAACCACCTGATTGCGGCATCCATTTGCCAGCCGAGGCACCAATCAACAATAAAGGCACACCCATCCCAATAGACATGGCAAACAGTGCAAAACCACCCACGACTGGATCACCTGTGTTAGAAATATAGAGCACAGCACCAGCAAGAGGAGGAGCCACACAGGGACCAACAATAATGGCGGATAAAAAGCCCATTATTCCAACGCCAATGTAGGAACCTGATTTTTGGTTATTACTGACATTTGACAACTTTGATTGCCATGAGGCAGGTAATTGTAAATCGTAATAACCAAACATACTAAAAGCCAGGGCTACAAAAACCAAGCTAAAGGCAATTATTACCCAGTCTACTTGTAATACTGCCTGAATATTTGCACCTAGCATGCCTGCAATAACGCCCGCTGCTGTATAGGCTAATGCCATAGCTAACACATAAATTAAAGAAAGCATAAATGCCCGCGAGCGAGAAATTTCACCTTGTCCCATAATCAATCCAGATAAAATTGGAATCATCGGAAAAATACACGGAGTTAAAGCCAACAATAAACCAAAACCAAAGAATCGAAGAATGGTTTTCCACCACGCGTTTTGTTCTAAATCATTTTGTATCTGATCTTGCTCTGAAAGTTTGACTGGTTCGGTTGTCGCAGTTGTAGTTTTATTGGCACTATTGGCTTTTATCGGAGGTAAATCCACCGTTATCAACCTTAACGAAGGGGGGTAACAGATTCCTTCATCCACGCACCCTTGAAACTCTGCTTGCAATTGCAATTGATTAGGCGAGTCAGGCTGACGAATCACGGGAATATCCACTTCCATCTGCCCATAAAAAACTTCAACATCACCAAAATGTGGGTCTTGTTTAACTTTACCTTTTGGAAAATTCACTTCTCCTATTTCAACACCCTTGGTTAAAGATTTTAACTTAACCTTATCCTTATAAAGATAAATATTGTCACCCATGGTAAATCGAGCTGACAATTTATTTACATCTAAGGCAATGGTCTCAAACTTGAAAGCTTGGGTTTCAGGTAAGACTGAATCACTTTGCCCATTCCAACCAGAATCATCAGAATTAAGCCCCAACCCATTATTGGCAGGTGAACCTAAAGAATTTATCGGCATTGTGGCTATTTGTTGGATTGGCAGTTTAATTTCGACTTCCTTGGTTTGCGGAGGATAACACACCCCTGCTTCTGCACAGCCTTGGTATTTAAACTTAAACTTTGTTGTGCGTTTCACATCTTTATTTGTATAGGGAATAACAATATCAATTTTATTATGGTACGTTTCCACTTCTCCAAAAAATTCGTCTTCTTTTTTATGGCCATCAGGAATTTGGGCTTCACCAAAGACCACATTCTGGTTTTCATTAGGAAACTTGAAGGCATGTTTATAGAGATAGTATTTGGGAGCAATATCAATACGCAAGGTAATGCTATCAATATCTGTTTTTAATACCTTAGGTGCAAACGCCTCATCCACGTCAAGTAATTCGTCATCTTGAGCGAAACTAATTTGCGCTATATTGATAAATAAAAAAAGAGTAATAAGTTTAATTGTATTCATAAATTTATATTTTTTGTTAGTTAATGAGCCTAGACCCTAAAGACGAATGTTTTCCTTCAGTTTTTATGGATAAATCGAATCCAATCGATAAAGCAGTGAAAGAATATGCGAGTTGGACACTTGATTAACCAAAGCATTCCATTTTTCTTGGTTTGATTGTAAATTGCGTTCCACTTCACTTTGCAGCACTTTAATATTCACTTGATTTTCAAAATAATTCTTTATCGTTGATGCATCAACGACCTTATTGCTACCAAAGAAAAGTCCGTGCAAATCATCGTCCTGCATTAATCTATCCATTTGCAACAGATAATTGTATGAAAACAGTAGCTTCTCGTGCCGTTGCATTGTTGCAAAGCTATTATACAAGCCCTTTTGAGGTTCAGATGCCTTGGCTTGCTTATTTAATAAACTTTTGTAAATAATGTCTTGTAATTGTTTTGCCTTTTGTTGGTAAGCCGTTACAATTTTGGCTTGCAAGTCATCCAAATTATCCTCGGCAACCACCTCAACATCATCACCGAGAATCGCATTTTCCCATTCTTCTCCTGATGCCCAATTTCCAACCAAAATATCTGTTTCATTAGCACGAGATGCCGTTAGAAACGTGAGTCTATTGGGAACCAGTCCAAAAGTACCTCTTGCCAATTTGGTAGAAATCTTTTCGCCAACTATGGACAAGGGACAATAGGTATTTAAGACTGCTTCGGTATTTGCTGCAAAAATATAATTGTATTCTTGCTTATCTGTAATTTTACGGGAGAATACCAACTGATCGTTATAGAACCCTTT
Source organism: Lysobacterales bacterium (assembly GCA_026988115.1). Taxonomy (GTDB): domain Bacteria; phylum Pseudomonadota; class Gammaproteobacteria; order Xanthomonadales; family Marinicellaceae; genus NORP309. The sequence goes on from JALSLV010000016.1 coordinate 111,370, forward strand.
TAATGAGAAGCTGAACTTGCCCATGTAATTTGCCACATTGTTGTTATCTAAATGCGTTGGTGCTGCTCGTCTGTCTTCCCATCCCACATCATCATAACAAAGCTTTACATGACCTTGTTTTAATTGATCCGCCATCAACAAATAACTGGGGAATAGATTATACAACGCCTTTGATGGTTCGAGTTCAACCAAAACCCCACAAGAACTTTGCACGTTGCAGGCTGCTATTTTGGCTCCTTCTACCCGATAATTGCTTTTGCTTTGTGTATCGTCGATTAAATCCAAATCACTTCCAGGTTTTAAGAAAGTGGCATTAAACTCTTCTATCACTTTTTGTATATCGGTCTCGACTTGCTTCCACGATTGCACCACTCGATTGAATTCTGCATTCAATAATTCGTTATTTTTGTCCTTGGTGCAATCCAGTCCATCAAACAATAGCCTTCCCTTAGCAATAATTTCATAAATTTTATTCTTTTGCTGATACTTATCCATATAAGCAGGCCACCTATCTGCAAACCACAACATGGATTCTGCTGCCATAGTCCATTCTAAAGGGTTGGGCAGTTGCTTGCTCGTTTTGAGGCATTCAGTTGACGCTAGATTAGCATAAAGAATGTTTATTGTCTGCCAAACAGGTAACGCTAAAGCGCGATCCAATGCTTGAGTGTTTTCTACTTTGATTAATGTTCCAGACAACTCTCGAGATGTTGACTCATTTACGGCAGCATTATATATATCATCCACACAACCTTTAAACTGCTTTTCATCAATGGGCTCCTGTGGATAAGGAGCAAATTCTTCACTAATATTCAAACAAACTTCCAAATCTTTTCGAATTTTATTTCGAAAAGGAGAACTCATGTATTTACCAAAATTAGAGTAAAGAAGCTCATAGACAGAGGTTAATTTTACCTTTGTTAAGTTTTGCGGATTCTGCACAATAGGCTTAATTTGATGAAAACTCAATTCAATCAATTCTGAGATTCGCGTATCAACAGCCATTAAGTCCTGTTCTTTTGTGAGAAACCAAGCGTCATTTTCTTCAATAAATTTCTGATAAAAACTTAATTCGCTTTCACTCAAAGAATCCAGACGAGCAAGCAACTGTTGAGCCAAGGCAAACCACGTCATTGCAGAAGATAAAAATTGTTCATTGTCTTTAGCCAAAACAAAACGAATCAAAGCCCAACTTAGTTGTTTGTTTTTTAACAAATCCACTCTTTGCATTAAGCCAGATAATTCATGTTCCCTATCTTCGTTGTAAATCCAGGTATCAAGAGTAGAAGCAAGAGAAGGCACAGGACTTAAATCATTGTCCTGCTGAGTTTCTGCTAACACTTGATTGTGATTATCTTCAGGTTTGTCAACCAGCTTTGGCAATTCAAACACTTTTAAACTCTTTTGAAAAACTTCAGACCAATTAATGTTTTTTTGTTTCGCGACTCCTTGCAACAATAATTCCCACACAGGCTGCAAATTAAAATAGATTGTTAAATCATCATTCATTCGCAAGAAGTCACCTAATTTTTCTTTATTAATTCGCGGTAAACGCCGGTTTGTATTCCATTTTTTCTCCGACATGCCATTAACATAAGTAATCATGACCTCGCCAGCATTATAAGAAGAACTCACAACAATGGGTAATGAGTTGTCCATATCCGTTACCTTATTAATGGCAGATTGCCAAATAATTTGTGCTTGTTGTTGATTGCTGTACGCGTGCAATACTTGCCATAAAGCACGCGTTAACTCGACAGAAGCTTTAATCCCATAATTTTTCCTTAACTCAAACACAACATCTTGAGTTGCCACTAAACTCATTGGCACGATTTCTTCATCCTTATTTTCAATCACTTCATCTCCTTGAGAATAAGCGTGAATTGGCATCAGCAGGAATGCAATTAAAAAATAAGTTTTCTTTAGCATGTTTATTAGGTATTATGGTTAGAACTGTATTATGCAACATAACAATGTAAATTTGAATTGGGTTTTGCTGCATTTATGGATAAAATAGATTTTTTGACATGAAATAAATTAAAATGAAGCGATTGAAAATAATAACCACGGGTGGCACAATTGATAAACTGTACTTTGATGATGCCAGTGAATATAAAATTGGCACACCAGTTATTGGCGATTTGTTGCATACATTTAAAGTGGCTTTTCACTTTGAAGTCATGTCTTTAATGAAAAAGGATTCACTTTATATAACGGATGACGATCGAGAACTCATCAAAAAGGTTATAGAAAAATCAGATGAAAAGCACTTTTTAATCACTCATGGAACCGACTCAATGGTTGATACGGCTAATTATTTAGCTAATATTCCAGGCAAAACCATTGTATTAACAGGCGCACTAACCCCAGCTCGCTTTCAAAGCACCGATGCCATTTTTAATATTGGTTGTGCAATAGCAGCGGTTCAAACCGTTAAAGAAGGCGCATGGGTGATTATGAATGGTCTGGTTTGGGATCCCAAGCATGTGGCAAAAAATCGCGACGAAAATCGTTTTGTAAAGGTGTAATCATGGCTCGAATTTTATACGTACACCCAGAAAACCCTCAGCCCCGCTTAATTAAACAAGCAGCCGATGCCATAAGAAAAGGAAAGCTCATTGTTTACCCAACTGATTCAGGCTACGCCATTGGATGGGCAATGGATAATGTTCAAGCACTCAAAACAGTTGCCAAGATTCGCCACATCGACAAACTGCATTTTTACAGTATTATTTGTGAAAACATCTCGCAAATAAGCGATTTTGCTATTGTAAACAATATTTCTTTTAAAATCATCAAATCACATACGCCTGGTGCTTATACTTTCATCTTACCCGCCACACGTAGAGTCCCAAAAAAATTACAGCACCAACACCGCAAGTCCATAGGCGTAAGGTTGCCTGACCATAAAGTTGTGATAGATTTGGTAACAGAACTGGGCGAACCATTCATGAGTTCCTCTTTAGAAATTCATAATGCACCTGTAGAAGAATTGGATGCTTTTGAAATTGATGAACAAATAGGTCATGCCATTGAATTTATCATTGATTCAGGTTACACACCAACAGAACCCTCGACGGTAGTTGAACTACTCGATGAAGGCCCTCGCATTATTCGAGAAGGCAAAGGAGTGGTTGATTTTGTCTAATACACCCACAACAAAAAAACACATCGCTAACAAAGTTGCAGTACAAGCCGAAATGCCATTTGCTTTGGTTGAGGGGCAGCCCTACACGCAAATGCCGACAGATTTGTATATCCCTCCTGATGCTTTAGAGGTCATACTTGAAGCTTTCGAAGGGCCTTTGGATTTATTGTTGTACCTCATACGCCGACAAAATTTAAACATCCTCGACATACCTATTAATGAAATTACCAACCAATACATTGAGTACATCAATTTATTGGGCGAAATGAATTTTGAATTGGCTGCCGAATACTTAGTCATGGCAGCCATGCTTGCCGAAATTAAATCCCGCATGTTATTGCCCAAAATTGAAGCCGAAGGCGAAGAAGAACAAGACCCTCGTGCAGAGCTTGTGCGACGATTACAAGAATACGAACGCTTTAAGAGTGCAGCTCAAGATATTGATGAATTGCCTCGAGAAGTCAGAGACTATAGCGTTTTATCTGCACACGTAGAATCCAAAAAAAGCTTTGCTATACCTCCAGAAGTTGACATGCGAGACATTATCATGGCATTTAAGGACGTATTAGCTCGGGCTGATTTAAAAATCTCACACGAGATAGAACGCGAACCCTTAAGTGTAAGAGATAAAATGACTCATTTACTCGATGTTATTCGTGAAAAGAAGTTTTTTACTTTTGAATCCTTATTTAATGTGCACGAGGGCAGACAAGGCGTAGTTGTGACTTTTCTGGCTGTACTTGAATTACTTAAAGCGCAAGTTCTTGACATAACTCAAAAAGAAAATTATGGACAAATTTACATTAAATCATTGGCAACTGAAGGAGAAGAATAAATGGAAACCAAACAAATTAAAAACATAATTGAAGCGGTGTTACTTGCTGCCGGAGAGCCGGTTACCATTAAACGCTTCAAGACCATATTTGCTCAAAGTGAACTCACGCATACCGATATTGCCAAAGCCTTAGAAAGCCTAGCAGATGACTTCCATGACAGAGGCATTGAATTAAAAGAAGTGGCAAGTGGTTTTCGTTTGCAAACAAAACAAAATCTGCAACCCTGGATAACAAAACTTTGGGAAGAAAAACCAAAAAAATACACCCGTGCCTTACTAGAAACCATTGCCCTCGTTGCCTACAGACAACCCGTGACTCGGGGTGAAATTGAAGAAGTCCGCGGTGTTGCCGTGAGCAGTTATATCATTCGCACCTTGATGGATAGAGACTGGATTCGAGTATTAGGTTATCGAGATGTCCCAGGAAAACCCGCCATGTTTGGAACCACCAAAGAGTTTTTAGATTATTTCAACATGAAGTCTTTGCAAGATTTACCAACCTTAGCAGAAATAAAAGATATCGAAACTATCATGCCAGAGCTTGACTTAGAACCCAAACCCAAAGAAGATGCGTTCCAACAACAATTCAAAAACGAAAACAAAAGCGAAGAAGAATGAGTCAAGATAAAAACACAGGCGAAAAAAACGCCCAAACAACGCAACAAGACGTAACCGAAATAAAGCAAGAACGCATCCAAAAAATACTGGCACGCAGTGGCTTAGGCTCGCGCAGACAAATTGAAAAAGCCATCAAAATGGCACAAATTTACATCAATGGTAAAGTAGTTGAATTGGGGCAAACACTTGAAGAGGGGGACATCATAAACTGGAAAAACCGCAAATGGGTTATCGAACCCCAAGCTCAAGACCTGCAAATCCTCATGTACAACAAACCCTTGGGGGAAATTTGCACACGCAAAGATGAAAAAGGACGCCCAACAGTTTTTGATAACTTGCCCGAACTCAAACGACAACGTTGGATAAATGTTGGGCGATTAGACATCAATACAACGGGGCTAATTTTATTTACAAATGACGGTAATCTAGCTAACCATCTTATGCATCCAAGCACTAAAATTGACCGCGAATACGCCTGCCGAATTTTTGGAGACGTTGACCAAATCAAACTCGACAACCTACGTCGTGGTGTCGAACTCGAAGATGGCAAAGCCCGCTTTAATGACATACAACAAGCTGGAATTGGCGAAGCAAACCAATGGTTTCATGTGGTATTGTTAGAAGGGCGAAACCGCGAAGTTCGCCGTTTATGGGAATCTCAAGACCTCAAAGTGAATCGTTTAAAAAGAGTTCGTTATGGTGGCGTATTTTTACCTAAAAAACTCCGCCCAGGACAGTACCAAGAACTCACCCGTGGTGAAAAAAACATTCTCATGCAAGACATTAAATACACACCAAAAGTGACGGAATTAGTGGCTCGGCATTTGAGATAAAACTCAAATAATTAAGTCAATCATTCCATTAAATCATCACCCATTGAATAGAAATCATTGGTAAGTGGGATTTATCCCACTCAAGCAAAACCAAACCTAAAAAACACCAGTTGATACCGACAATTCAAAGAAACCAAATCCACCACTTCATTGTTTATTAAGTTCTCAAAACTTCCAATTTAATGTTTGATTAATTGATATGCCATTGTTTCTTTGACGAAAACACCCATTTAAGGGATAATAACGTCCTTAACTAATCACTATTAAGATGACAAAGCAACAAATAAACTTACTTGAATCCATCAATTTACCAAAAGATTTAAGAAAACTTGAAGAGTCGCAACTCAGGCAAGTTTCTGATGAATTGCGAGAGTTTTTAATTGATTCCGTTTCACAATCTGGCGGTCATTTTGGCTCAGGACTGGGAACAATTGAATTAACTGTTGCCTTGCATTATGTCTACAACACTCCGCATGATCGAATCGTTTGGGATGTCGGCCACCAAGCTTACCCGCACAAAATCTTAACTGGTCGAAAAGACTCCATTCAAACCATTAAGAAAAAAGGGGGACTAACGCCTTTTCCAAAACGCTGTGAAAGCCAATACGACACCTTTGGCGTAGGTCATTCATCCACCTCAATTGGTGCTGCTCTTGGCATGGCACTGGCATCAAAACAATTGGGAATAGAACGAAAATCCATAGCTGTTATTGGAGATGGAGCAATGACTGCAGGTATGGCATTTGAAGCATTAAATCACGGTGGCGACATAGAAGCAGATATGCTAGTGGTGTTGAATGAAAATGAGATGTCAATTTCGCCCAATGTTGGGGCGTTTTCTCGCATGTTGGTGAAAATTGTCAGCGGGCGTTTTTATAATAAAATGCGTGAAACCTCAAAACGCATCATGAAACGGGATTCGTGGTTATGGAAATTTATGTCACGTTGGGAAGAGCACACCAAAGGCATGTTGATTCCTTCAACCTTATTTGAAGAGCTTGGATTTTTATATTTTGGTCCAATTGACGGACACGATGTCAATCAGCTGGTTAAGACACTGCAAACCATTAAAGAAACCAAAGGTCCAAAGTTTTTACACATTATTACCAAAAAGGGTAAAGGTTATAAACCCGCTGAAAATGACCCAATCAAATACCATGCAGTTTCCCCTTTTGACCCAAAAGTTGGCGTTGTGGCTAAACAAAAACCATCGCTGCCAACCTACACTCAGGTTTTTGGGCAATGGTTGTGTGATATGGCTCGTGACGACAATAAACTTGTTGCTATTACTCCTGCTATGCGCGAAGGTTCGGGATTGGTTGAATTTTCGAAACTGTTCCCTAAACGATATTACGATGTGGGCATTGCTGAACAACACGCGGTGACATTAGCAGCAGGAATGGCGTGTGAAGGCATTAATCCAGTGGTTGCCATTTACTCAAGCTTTCTGCAACGGGCTTATGACCAATTAATTCATGATGTTGCCATTCAAAACTTGGGAGTCTTATTTGCCATTGATCGAGGCGGTGTGGTCGGTCCTGATGGTTCAACCCATGCAGGTAGTATGGACTTAAGTTTCTTGCGTTGTGTTCCTAACATGACAATTATGGCACCTGCCGATGAGAATGAATGCCGACAAATGCTTTATACGGGGTACATGCTCAATTCACCAGCAGCCGTTAGGTATCCACGTGGGACAGGAGCCGGTGTTGCCATTGTTCCCAAAATGGAAAATTTGACTATAGGCAAAGCACAACTTGTTGCCAAAGGCTCCAAAATCGCAATTTTAGCTTTTGGCTCAACTGTACAAGAAGCGAAAATTGCCGCCCAGAGTTTGGATGCCAGTGTTGTTAATATGCGCTTTGTTAAACCCTTAGATAAAGACATGATAGATCAAATGCAACAAAAACACGACCTTATCGTGACGGTTGAGGACAATGTCGTCAAGGGTGGAGCTGGTAGTGGCGTTAATGAAGTTTTAGCTCAACTCAAATCTCCAACTAACATCTTAAATCTAGGCTTGCCTGATTCATTTCAGAACCATGGCTCAAGAGAGGATTTACTGCAAGAAGCGCAAATTGATAGTGCTGGCATAGTCCTAAAAGTTCAAGAATTTATGAATCATAACAAAACCCAATCAAAAATCGTCAATATTAAGTAAAGCGATTTGGGAAATATAAGAGGCGTTTTTATTTCTTGTCTTTGGCTTGTTTATACACACCAACTATGTAGCGAGTCATTGGGTGATTTGGATAAAAATCTATCATGTATTGAACGTATTGGGTGGCTTTTTGCTTTTGCCCATTATCAATGTAATAATTAACAAGCGCGACAATTGGATCGACTAATAAAGGTGGCTTGACTTTCTGTCGAATAATTCTGTTAATGATATAAACAGCGTCATTTTCAAAGCCATGCCCAGCAAATATTGCAGCTAAATTAAGCAACAAATCATCACTAATGCCTATTCTCCCTTGAGTCGTACTTAAATAAACAGAATAATGGTCATGAATAATATAGCCTGAGGTTTCGCGGTCTAATAAAAACCGAAAATACTCCTCAGCAGCTTGGTGGTAGATTTTATCGAAAGGGATAAACTGTCCATACTCAAATCTAACCCGATAAAGATTTTGATTCTCAGGATCTTTCTTAATTGATTTGGTCATTAGTTTTACAGCACGCTTAAACTTACCTTTTTCAACTAAAGCCGCTGCTTTGATTTGATATGTCACTATTTTTTCTTACCTTTGAAATTATAATCTAACCAATATTTGGTAGTGTAATATAATAACAGGTTAAAATACAGATTAAATGCAATAAAATAAAATGAAAACCCTGCATCGCCACAAACCCTACTTATCAAACCTATTTCACGTCGGGTAAAACTATGTTTCTGATTCATGCAAAACGGTGAAGTAGATTCACATTAGACCGTGTTGAGCCATTGACATCACGTCATTATTTCCAATAATAAAATGATCTAAAACCCTCACATCAATTAATTTCAACGTCTGCATTAATTTTTTAGTGATGTCAATATCTGACTGACTTGCTTTAATATTTCCCGAAGGGTGATTATGAGCAAGAATAACGGCAGCGGCATTATTTTTCAAACAGGATTGTGCAACAACCCTTGGATAAACCTGAGCTTGATTAATTGTTCCAACAAACAAGTTTTCAATCTTGATTAACTTATTCTTATTGTCAAGAAACATGCAGGCGAAGACTTCGTGCTTAAAGTTAAAAAAATGACACAATAAAAACTTGGTAACGACCTCTTGATTGTTATAGCTGTGCGCCTCTTCAACCTTGCCATTGAAGTGACGGGTAACTAATTCTATTGTGGCTTTAAGCTGACAATATTTGGCACTCCCCATTCCTTTAACTTGGGTGAATGACTTTAAATCTGCCTCCAATATCTGACTAATACCTCCAAAGCATTGCAATAACTCTTGGGCCAACTCTATAGCAGATTTGCCTTTAATGCCTGTTCTTAAAAATATAGCCAATAATTCCGCATTACTTAAGCTAGAAACACCATATTGCATTAACTTTTCTCGTGGTTGCTCAGATTTTGGCCATTCATTAATTCCCATGTCATTCTTCCAAAACAACCTATTTTACTGATTTTAAATGCATTTTATATCAGCAAAATGCTTAGGTACTTGTAAGAAATTTACCATAAGAACTAGTGAAAGCCACACTAATGGTTTAAAATTATTGCGATTAACCAAAAACAACTCGAATTGAAAGAAATAGAAATCAAAATAATTAACAAAACCTTTATTGAAGAATTTGGACTGCCTCACCACGCAACAAAGGGATCTGCGGGAATGGATTTAAGAGCCTGTTTAACTCAACCTTTAACAATCCAAGCAAATGAAACTAAACTCATTCCAACAGGAATATCTATTTACATAAAAGACAACAACCTTGCTGCTATTATATTGCCCCGATCTGGCTTGGGTCATAAGCATGGTTTGGTTTTAGGAAACCTCGTGGGATTAATTGATTCAGATTATCAAGGCGAACTATTTGTTTCGTGCTGGAATAGAAGCAAAAAAGACTACACCATTCAAGCAGGAGATAGAATTGCGCAACTTGTCATTGTTCCCATCATTCAAGCACAATTCAAAGTTGTCGAAACTTTCACACAAACTGATAGAGGTGAAGGTGGTTTTGGTCATTCTGGCAAATGATTAATACCCCTCAAGGATAAGAAAAATGACCAAAGCATATATCAAAAAACAAAAAGGATACTTTACAAGCAATTTAACAAGCGCTGTTTTAAGCTCTATATTTATAATTATAGCCTTGGTATTAACGGTTCTCTTTTCAATGACTTTATTAAACATATTTAAAGAGGATCAAACAAAGTCGACACTAAACAACTTTTCTTCTGAAATTATTAACATCATCCAAAACAACTTTTCAAAAAGCAAAAAAGAGGTTGATGAAATTGCATTGCGACAACTTTCTTACATAAACAAAAAAGATAATACGGAAATAATCAATGAAATAAAAAAAGCACTGCCCAACGCCTTACGCGTCACAATAACGGAGCAAGATTTAAAATCTATAGAACCTCAAGATTTTCCAGGTATTAATTATGCCACCTTAGACATGCTCAAGAAAACCAAAAAAGACAAGAGTAATCCAATAGCTGAAATACACTTGTTTGGGCGAAAAGATCAATACCTTAATTATGTCTATATCATAGACAACACAACCGATAAATACCTGGTTATCAGCTTACCAGCGCAAATTCTATTTAAAGGTTTAGCTAATAAAAAATTAACTGAAGGCAAGATTGAACTCATTCAAAAATCAGGCAGCTATAGTCTTGTCAACTTAAAAACTTGGGGTGTAAAGAATGCAAAAAATTTATCACCACTTAATTCTACCGCCATATCCGACAGTTACTTTAGTGTTGAATCGGCTTATGCTCCTCCTTTTTTCCTATTTAGAGGCATAACCACCTTATCAGCAATAATTGGTTTACTCTCCTCACTTCTTTTATTAGCTGGTGTGAGCTTACTGACTATCAAGAAAATAAAACAACAAAAACTAAAACGCAAAGAACAAAACAAATACGTTCACATTGCCGAAATAAATAGCCCACAAACTATTGAAGAAACGATAGAAAAACACAATGAAGATGCAATGAAGATTGACAAAACACAAGATAAAGAAATTGAAATAGACAGATCAATTTTTAGAGCCTATGACATTAGAGGCATTGTTGATGAAACACTCACCACGGACGCAATCAGACTCATTGGCCAGGCTATTGGAACAGAAAACATTAAACGTGGAAAAACAGAAATTGTGGTCGCAAGAGATGGTCGATTATCAGGTGAAATGTTATTGCAAGCCTTAATTGAAGGATTAATTCAAAGCGGTTGCAGTGTTATAAATATTGGCGCGGTACCAACAGGCGTGCTTTATTTTGCCACTCACCATTTAGGAACAGGCTCAGGAGTTATGCTTACAGGCAGTCATAATCCACCCAACTACAATGGGGTTAAAATTATGTTGGATGGCGAAACATTATCTGGAAAGCAAATAATGGACCTCTATAAATCCATCATAAACCATGAACTTGATACGGGTGACGGAAGTGAACAAGAAATGGATATTATTGATGATTATATAGACTATATCTCATCCGATATTCAACTCGAAAACGAATTAAAAATTGTCGTTGACAGTGGCAACGGAATCGGTGGAGAAATTGGCCCACAATTACTCGAAGAGATTGGGTGTGAAGTCATACAACTCCATTGTGAAGTTGATGGCAGTTTCCCTAATCATCACCCTGACCCCAGTGTTCCAGAAAATCTTGCAGACCTTATTACAACAGTTAAGGCAACAGGTGCAGATTTAGGCATTGCCTTTGATGGAGATGCTGATCGCCTTGGTGTTGTTACCAATAAAGGAGAAATCATCTACCCTGATAGAGTTCTTATGCTTTATGCTCAAGATGTTTTAACTCGTCAACCGGGTGCCAGTATTGTCTTCGATGTAAAATGCACGGGGCACTTACCCAAAGAAATCGTTAAAAATGGTGGATTACCAATCATTTGGAAAACAGGACATTCTTTTATCAAAGCCAAAATAAAAGAAACCAATGCCGCTCTTGCTGGTGAAATGAGCGGGCATTTCTTCTTCAATGAGCGCTGGTTCGGCTTTGACGATGGTATTTATGCTGCCGCTCGATTACTCGAAATAATTGACCACCAAGAGCGTCTAGCAGATGAAATATTTGCAGAATTGCCCAACAGTGTTAGCACGCCAGAACTTAAGTGCCATACTCAGGAAGGAGAAAATTATACCTTTATGGAAAAGTTTCAGAAAGCAGCGCAATTTCCTGATGCTAACATCACAACAATTGATGGCATAAGAGCAGATTTTGCCGATGGGTGGGGTTTGATCAGATGTTCAAATACAACCCCTTGTTTGGTTTTACGCTTTGATGCAGACAATGAAGAAGCATTAGAAAACATTAAAGAAGAATTTAGAACTCAAATTTTAGCAGTAGACGACAGTTTGTCACTTCCATTTTAAAAGTTCACTTGAGTAGTAATTTATGCTAATATATAAGATAGTGGAGGTTAACTTTTGTTGTTTTAGAGTTCAAATTACCTCAATAGAAATAGCTTACTAACTTAAACCATTTAAAATGCAATTAAACTATCAAATATTAATAGTCGATGACATTTCTGAAAACATTCAAGTAGTGATGAATATTTTGAAAGAAATGAGCTATGACTTTTCTTTTGCACTCAATGGCAAAGAGGCGATTGAATTAATCAAAAAAAATCACTACGACCTTATACTTCTCGATGTTATGATGCCAGAACTTGATGGCTTTGAAGTCTGTCGATTAATCAAAGAAGACAACAGAATTAAAGATATTCCCATCATATTTTTAACCGCGCGCACGGATATTGATGCAATAAGTAAAGCCTTTAAAGTTGGAGGCAACGATTATATCTCTAAACCCTTTCATGCTGAAGAGCTCTTAGCGAGGGTAAACACTCAATTACAACTCTATACAGCAAGACTAAAGTTAAAGCAGAAAAACCTATCCCTTGAAACAGAGCTGATAAACAAGGAAAGTCGATTGAGTTCAGAAATTGAAATGAATCAAAAAGAAATGATTGCCATTTTAACCGAACTTATGGAAGTGACCTCAGATGAAACAGGACTGCACCTTAAAAGGGTTGCTAGACTGTCTCAGTTATTAGCCAAATACCATCCCAGCATTTCTCAAGAAGAAGAGAATATTATTTACCACGCAGCTCCAATGCATGACATTGGTAAGATTGCCATACCATTAGATATTTTACATTCTTCCAACTCACTCGATTCAGAACAAAGAAAAATAATGATGACTCACACCACCCTAGCGAGTCGATTCTTAAAGCATTCGAATAGAAAGTTCATAAAAGGGGCGGCAATTATCGCATCCCAACACCATGAAAAGTGGGATGGCTCGGGTTATCCACAGGGTCTTGCCAGAGAGGAAATACATGTATTTGGTCGTATTGTCGCCCTTGCCGATGTATTTGATGCACTCACCCACAAAAGAAGCTATAAAAAGGCCTGGACTATTGAAGAATCTGTCAGTTATATCAAAAGAGAAAAAGGCAAACACTTTGACCCTATGTTAGTAGAAATTTTAATTGAAAACCTAGATGAAGTGGCTCAAATTATTCAAGCTTAGCCTCTATTTGTTTTTGGTATTGCATTACTCAAATGGCTATACCACAACAGAACTCACTCACGCCCAATTGCAATGGATAAAGCAACACCCAACAATCAAAACAGCAGGAGGACTGGATTGGTCGCCTTTTGACTTTGTTGAAAAAAAACCAAATAACACCTTGCAACACAAGGGCATAAGTCACGATATTCTTGAGTTGATATCGCAAAAAACAGGGCTAATTTTCGATGTGGAAATTGACCAATGGAATAACAATTTAACAAAAATTAAGAACGGAGAAATCGATTTATTACCTATTTTGAATAAATCCTCACAAAGAGAAGAATTTCTTATTTTTACACAACCTTATTACGATGTTTTCAACTATTTTTTTATACGGGATGACATAGAAACGACCCCTATAGATGACTTAACCACTTTACGTGTGGCGATTCCAAAAGACTTTTCCTATGCAAAACAACTTAACCAATATTATCCTAATTTAGAAATCATCTCCACAAACACATTGACGGAGGCTATTTTTGCCGTTCTGGAGAATAAGGCTGATATGTTATATGACTCGTACACTGCCTTAAGCTACACCCTTAACAAGCTATCTGTGAATAATATTGTGCCTTTAATGTCTTCAAAAAGAATGCCACTTAATCGTTTATATATGGCAACGAGTAAAGACAATCACATGTTAATCAGTATTTTAAATGCTGCGTTAACCGATATTAGCCCAACAATAAAGAATAAAATTTTTGTTAAGTGGCAAAAGAAAAAAACAAACCCTTTATTGTTGTGGACTCTTGCGCTATTAACGCTTATTTCGTTACTGTTAATTTTACGTGCGTGGGTGCTTTCAACTGAAATTAAAAAAAGAAAAAAAGTTCAACAAGAATTAAGACAAGAAAGAGAAACCTTTAGGAGGCTTATAGAAAATTCCCCTGATGGAATTATGATAGCAATCAATAAACAACTTGTTGATTGCAATAAAACCGCCATTTCCATGCTGGGCTTCACCTCAAAACAAGAAGTCATAAATTCTAAAATAACCGATTTAATCCAGGTCACTCAACCCGATGGTTCTAACTCAATTACATTAATCAAAAACATGATACGCAAATGCATTGATGAGGGTTATGCCCGTTATAAATTAAAGGCCCATTCAAAAAATAAGGCAGACTTTTGGATAGATGTGATTCAAATACCCATAAAATACTTGGGTGAAAATGCCATCTATATCCTATGGCGTGACATTACTAATCACGTTAAACTTACCCAACAATTGGTTGATGCGCAAAAACAAGCCAACAAAGCCAATAAAGCAAAGAGTCAATTTTTAGCTAATATGTCGCATGAAATTAGAACTCCAATGAATGCTATCATTGGTTTTACTGATGTCTTAGCAGAACGCATTAATGATGAAAAAACGAATAAAATCATTTACACGATAAAACAGGCTGGGAACAACCTTTTAAGTCTGATAAACGATATTTTAGATTTATCAAAAATAGAAGCTGGTAAATTTGAAATTCAAACAAAAGCCGTCAACCTGCACGACTTATTCAATGAAATTTGCCAATTATTCTCTGTGAGTATTAATAAAAAAGACTTAGCCTTTGAAATTGATATTGATTCCACCATCCCAACTAGCCTCATTCTAGACCCCAAGTGTCTTCGGCAAGTTTTGTTAAACCTTTTGGGAAATGCCCTCAAATTTACCGATAAAGGAACAATAAAATTGAGTGCAAAAATTATTGCCGTTGATGACCACCACAGTAAAGTTGATTTATTGATTGAAATTTCAGATACGGGAATCGGCATTGCTCAGGATCAGCTAAACACCATTTTCAACCCCTTTGAACAACAAGAAGGTCAGGACCATAACCTCTACAAAGGCACGGGGTTAGGCCTGGCTATTTCCCAAAAACTAATTAATAAAATGAATGGCAGTATTTCAGTCAAGAGTATAATAAATAAAGGCTCCACCTTTTCAGTGCGATTAAATAGCATCGATATTGCCGCTATAGATACCAGTGAAATTAAACTCGTTAAACAAAAAACAACGCAACAGATAATCTTTAAAAAAGCACGGATACTCATTGTCGATGACATTAACTACAATCGTTTTCTAATCACAGAAATTTTTTCACAATCAGGACTTGAATTTGTTGAGGCTGAAAATGGCTTAGAAGCAATTCAGGCGGTAAAAAACAATAATATCGATCTCATTTTGATGGATATTCGCATGCCCAAAATGGATGGTTATACAGCAACGGAGCACATAAAGAAAAGCGACCCTAAATTACCAATTATCGCTCTAACAGCATCTACACTTGACTCAAATGATGCATCAACTAGTGCTCTTTTTGATGCCTATATTCGCAAACCCATTGAAAAAAACCAACTTATTAAACTCATTGCACAATACTTGCCCCATAAAGTTAATGCAGCAAAAAAAGCCACTAAAGCACAAATAGATTATGAGGAAAATTTAAGCCAACAACAAATAGAAAAGTTACTCAATGACATCCATATGCAATGCCATTACTTATGGGAAAAGGCAACAGACTCTAACCACTTAAGTGACATTTCAGAATTTGCACAATGCCTTAAAAGATGCAATCAGGAATACAACTCCAATAAACTAGAAACTTATATTCGCACACTTAACAACAGCATTGAATTATTTGATATTGCGGAAATTAACTTGCAATTAAAAGCCTTTGAACAGTTAAAAAATACTCTCTAAACCAAATATTTCATCGAAGATTAATATTAACCTCGCGACATAATACCGCACTACAGTCTAAGCCTATTTGTTCTTGGCAAGGCATCAGCATGCAGTCCTAATCATTCTAAAGCAAATGCTGATAACGCAGTCCAAGAGCGGATAGGCTTAGACCATTCATAACAAAATCAACAAGTTGGGACTACAAGAAATCCCCATTTCTGCATCAAATTATTTTGAGATAGACGA
>JALSLV010000017.1 GCA_026988115.1 Lysobacterales bacterium
TTAAATAGTCTAATAGTGACTCGCTTTAATTCTTTTCTAGCCTCTGGTGTTAGTGTTCTTAAGTCTATATTTTTCATGCTACTATTATAACATAATAGAGCGATATTATCTAGCTAGGTTAATACCTTCAATTTTTAACTCAATCTGGTAAATTTTCTCTATTTTTTCTTTCGCCATATAGTTATGCAAAGGTCTCTAAAAAAGTGGTTTGAAGACTAATAACAGTCTGTAAAATCTTCCTCTATTATTTCTTCCAGAGCATATAAAGTTTTTTGTGGAAATCGCTCTAATGGATAATACTTAGCAATAACATCACAGGCCTGTTGGTAAGTTTCAATATTGAGGTATCGGAGTAAATAACGAATATCATTAATGTCATGAAACTCTGCACCAATACGCATGGCTAAACATTTCATTGCTAATAGATATTCAGGAGTGGCGGTATATATAGTGAGGTTTGATAACTGCAAGTAATTATTGAAATCACCTGTTGGACTAAAAAATCCTTTGACAGCATCATTAAGCCAGTTTTCATCAGCTCCAAATTCTGCACTTACTTTTTTTGCTAATTTTCTCACAATAGCCGCTGGTTTAAATAAACCATCAACATCCATGGTTGATGCACGCGCGTCAAGAACCAAACACATTACGGCACCCCCAACAATATGAAGTTCACTTTTTGTCTTTTCCTTTAAAAGTTCAGCATTAAGTAAATCAAACAATTTCAAGATGTCTTTTTTATTAAGTACAAGCATTAAACTCGCTCTCCAAGCGTTGAGTCTATATAAATATTTCGTTGCTTAAAAGCGATAGGTGAATTGATTAACAAATGCAATCTTAAGCTTTTAAGGCTTGTGCCAAAATAAGGCTCATGAAGAATAGGAAAGTCGTTAATCCAATCAGGAGCAGTGCAACCTAATGTGTGAGCACGGTGTCCTATCATGGCAATGGTGTAATTTATCTGAAAGTCAGACAGTTTACTGGTTGGTTTAATGCTAACTGTTTGTTCAAAATCAGCTTTAGAACAAGGCAAGAGGAAATCATGTAACCGAGCAAAAACAAAGCTATCTTCTAAAGTATTAAATTGGGATAAAATAGTTAAAAATTGTTGTGCTTTGTTGTTTAAAACACGTTGTAACACCCAAGTTGACATATCAACGCCTGCCGATTTAGCTGCTGATTTGATTATCTCTTTTTGTTGTTTGGAGACTCTTATTTGTAAGTATTCAGATTTTTTTAACTTATTCATAACTGAATTATAGACTGATATACCTTATTGTCAATACAGATGTAATGACATGTTTAATAAACTACATCTAGTGAGGATTTACTGTGCGCTGAAAAATGCAAAATATCACAGATGGCTATGAATACTGGTATAAACTGTAAGGTGTGCTTGCCGACCACATTTAAAACTAAATTATTATCGAGGTAACTTATACACTGTTGGTGGGCAAGCCCACCTTACAATTACTTAAACAGACAACCATCATAAGGTTTTGCTAATTTAGTTAAATCTTCCAATGCATAATTTGCTTCTGTAGCATTTAATCCACCTTGGTTTTTTTCTTTAACGTACATTTCTTCCGCCTTAGATTTATCACCATTACACCAATATAGGTTGCCGAGAAAAAGATAGCCATTTTTGTATTTGTTTACAGATAGTTTTAATAGTTTTGTGTATCTTTGTTTATTTGGTTTGTCTCGGGAATAGATTGATAGAAGAGTCAATAAAGCTGCTTTATGACCAAGTAACTGTGCTTTTTCAAAAAGAATTATTGCTTCATCTAATAAGTTTTTATTTTTAAAATTAGTTTCGAGATAGTTGTTATAGTGTAGCATTCCTAGTTTATACAAGGCTTCTTTATTATTTGATTTGCCTGCTATTTCAAGTTGAGCAATGTATTTTTGCCAATTGTCAACTGTAATCATTGCCATTTTTGCCCTTAAATATCCAAGAGATGCAGAGCGTTTTAAATAATTATATAATTCATTATTGACGACTTTGTTATATAAAAGCATTGGTTCAGGTTTAGGTGGAAATATTTTTTGAATGCCTTGTTTCCCCATTAAATATAAAGCTTCTTTATCCTTTGGATATTTATGCAAATATATCTTCAAATGAGGAATGTATTCATTGGTAATAAAATCATCTTTTTTCTTAAGAATACTACTATTAATAATATTAATTTCTTGGTATTGAAAATATACAATGTTGATATAAGCTAATTTTGCGTAGAGTAAATGAATAAAAGCGAATTTAAAATCAGTATTTGTTTTCAAACTATTATACGCTTTTTTTAAATAATATTTTTCCAGATTAGAATATAGTTTTTTGTTATATGCAAGTTTAGCATATAGAGGGTCAGCATCACCAAAATCAAAGATTTTATCAATTCTTTTTAAAGAAACTTTATCTAATAATTCCGCAATAGCTTTGTAAGTTAGAATATTATTTGTATCTCCAGATAGATTAATGCAAGCATTAACAATTTTATTGTAATGCTTGTTTTGGAATATGTTTTCACAGCCTTTAACACTTTTGATTGAAGCAGCAATGCAACTATTAATGATAAGAATTAATAAGGTAATTGATAATATTATTTTAAATTTGCTCATATCACAAGTATGTTTGGTAATCGTGTAATTTTACCATAATATAATCCACTCTGCTTGTCTTTGGCTTAAGTGTGTGGCTTTCACTTCGTTCATATATGTCATCTAATAGGTATGAGATAAAAAATTCAACTCGAGGCTTTAACCTTGCATTATTCGTTTCAAAAATAAAAATAATTTAAACAAGTCTAGCTATACAGTCTTTTTCCTCGTTCCCACGCTCTGTGATGTAATGCATACTATATCAATAGCGACCTAACTCCAATAAAACTTGACAATACACTCATTTTTTCTATCAAATCACTTTATGCTTTATCTTATTCAACTTTTACTAGGCATTGCCACGCAGAGCGTGGGAACGAGACAAACATCTGCATGATTCTGCGTTTATCTGCGGACAATAAACCTTTACTAAAAAGCGTAAATGTTGACTTAATGGGACTGTTTTACTATTATGCCGCACATGAAAACTGAACTCTTATCTCCTGCGGGAACTTACAAAAACATGCAATACGCTTTTGCCTATGGAGCAGATGCGGTTTATGCAGGGCAGCCGCGTTATTCTTTGCGTGTGCGTGAAAATGATTTTAAAAATGCCGAACGATTAGCTCAAGGTATCGAAGAAGCGCATCGTTTAAACAAACTTTTCTTTATTGCTTCAAACTTATCTCCACATAATAATAAAGTCAAAACCTATATTCGAGACTTGGCACCCATTATTGAAATGAAACCCGATGCGTTAATTATGAGCGACCCAGGCTTAATCATGATGGTGCGTGAAAAATGGCCTGAAATTCCTGTGCATTTATCGGTTCAAGCCAACGCCATTAACTTTGCTACAGTTAAATTTTGGCAGTCCATGGGTTTGTCTCGAATAATTTTATCGCGTGAATTGTCACTGGATGAAGTCAAAGAAATTCGCCAAGAATGCCCTGATATAGAGCTGGAAGTGTTTGTGCATGGGGCTTTGTGTATTGCTTATTCTGGCAGGTGTTTGTTATCGGGTTATATGACACACAGGGATTCAAACCAAGGGGCTTGCACCAATTCCTGCCGTTGGAAATACAATGCTATGGAAGCCACTCAAGATTCAGTGGGCGATTTAATTCCCTTACATCAAGGGGGTAAATCAGGCACAAATATATACACACCGCACGAAAATGATGATGACAATCCGATGTTTTTATTGGAAGAACAGGGTAGACTTGGTGAATTAATGCCCGCTTACGAAGACGAGCATGGCACTTACATCATGAACTCCAAGGATTTACGTGCGGTGCAACACGTCAAAACTTTAATCGACATGGGAATTGATTCATTAAAAATTGAAGGGCGCACTAAGTCGCATTTTTATGCTGCCCG
The DNA here is from genome assembly GCA_026988115.1 of Lysobacterales bacterium. Classification (GTDB taxonomy): domain Bacteria; phylum Pseudomonadota; class Gammaproteobacteria; order Xanthomonadales; family Marinicellaceae; genus NORP309. The sequence continues at coordinate 3,979 of JALSLV010000017.1, forward strand.
AACCACGCAAGTTTACCGCCAAGCCATTGATGATGCTTATGCTGGACGTGAGTTTAATATGGATT
>JALSLV010000018.1 GCA_026988115.1 Lysobacterales bacterium
AAATGGTTTCAAATTAAGCCTAAAATCTTTAAACAAAATCCTAGCCAATTTAAACAAAGGTTGTTAAGATTAAAGTCTTCTAACAAGATGGGTTTACATCAACAACGTTGTGAAACCTGACACTTAGGCAAAAAGTTTGCTACATGGATAGGACTGACGATTTTGGTTTATGCGGTTCTGTTTTTAATTGGAAAGATTCTATTAAGTTAACCCACGACTTGGTTCATTAGTTTTAGCCAACTAGCGGAGTATTTTTCAGTTTTAATAAGTTCAAATTTAATCAGCAGCCATTCAAGCAGCTTGTTTTTTGCATTTTTATCAGTGGAATGTTGGTGCAACGCTTCTGCACAGAGGTGTGTGCACATATCAAGTTGTGCTATTTCATCAATATAATCCCTTACCAGTAAAGTTTGTTGCGCATTGGGTTGTTGCAATAAGGACTCTGTCTTTTGGCTCAATTGCGATAATTTTTCTTGCAATGCGGTTATCCACTGCATTTGTGTTTGGCTTGCTTGTTTAGAAAGCTGGGCTAGTTTAGTTGTTAAGTCCGTTTGAAAAATTTTATCAATTCGGTATTTGTGTATGTCCCGCAAAATTTGCATCCGCAAGGTGTTGTGTGTGCCTTCCCAATTTTCATAAACAATGGCATCACGGAATAATCTAGGCAAAGGCGAGAACGTTTCAATCGCTCCATTTCCTGCCAACACATCAATGCAATGATGAATATTTTCAACACAATAATGAGCTGTGACATACTTATTGATATTGGCGCGAATCCTAAGCAACAGTTGTTCATTTTCATCAACTACTTTTTTACAATCCACCTTGTCTTGTAATTGTGCCGTTGCCAATGCTGAGGACAACATGGCACAATTAAGCGCTCGAATATCCGCTAAAGGTTGTTGAACCAAGGGATAGTTTTCGATCGCCATACCAAAAGCAATACGGTATTTTGCATAACTTCGCGCGACTTGATACGCTCTTGATGCCGCACCTAAAATGGCAAAACTGTTGTATATTCGCGACAGGTGCAATCCATTTTGCATCAATAATTTAAAGCCATTTTCAGGTTTACCCATGGCAATGGCTTTGGCATTTTCAAAATCAATTTCACCTGATGCCATACTACGTGTGCCAATTTTTTCTTTTAATCGACGGATTTTCAAGGAATTTGGCGTGCCATCCTTATTGAATCGTTTGACTAGAAACAACCCCAGCCCTTTTGTGCCAACTCTGTCTTCATCATATCTTGCCGTCATCAAAAAAACATCGGCGTTAGCATTTGAGCAAAACCATTTCTCACCTCTGATTAGCCATGTGCCATCGGCTTGTTTATGGGCTTTGCATGAGTTTAAACCCACATCACTGCCACCTTGCACCTCGGTAACAAATTGTGCACCCGTGTAATTATCTTGAAAACTCGGTGCAATAAGTTTGGCCAAGATAGCTTGTTTGTCGGGGAAGTCACCGATTTGATTAAAGACTCGGATAACACCTGCGGTGCAAGCCACAGGGCAATTGTGCCCTGCTTCACCTAAATGACTGGTTAAATAAAACAGCAATAAACTCTTGGTTAATTGACCGGGTTGATTGATTTTTTTCATCATACCCGTGCCATAAATACCATCGCCAACTTGGGTGTAATAAGGGTGGTGTCTTATTTCATTGGTCAATTGACCAATGCCATCATAACTCTCCAATCGTGGCAAATTTAAGCGGTAGTCATTCTCAGCGACTTTGGGTTCTAATTCGCTGATTAGCTTTTGCCCAAGAGCGTAAAACAAAGACACAAATTCTTCGTCGTTCTCGTCAAGATTGCCCAAAATGAAATCGACACTATGAGATAACAAAACATCGTTGGTGCAATTTGTTTTTTGCAATTCACTTTGCCATTGAGCTAAATAATTTCGTGCGGTTTGGTGGTTTTGGGGTTTATTCATGAAAATAGAGCTCATAAAATTTACAATTATACAGGAATCTGATGTTGAAGCTAATGACTATTTTTCGCGAATTTCGATATATTTTAAGCTACAATCCACCAATGAATTTTACCAACCACCAAAAAGGGCTTTTTGCCGCCTTATTCTGCTTTGTATTTTGGGGTGTAGCACCTGTTTATTTTAAATTATTGCAACAAGTCCCTGCACTGACGATTATTGCTCACCGCATTATTTGGGGCGTGCTGTTTTTGTTTGTCTATCTTGCCTTGCGCGAACATAAAAACCTTTTTAGCGCCTTAAAAATTTCTAAAAACAAGCTCATTATCTTATTTTTTAGTGGATTATTGGTAGCCAGTAATTGGTTGATGTTTGTTTGGGCTGTGACCCATAATCAAATCTTAGCCACTTCACTTGGCTATTTTATCAACCCATTGGTGAATATTTTACTCGGCGTATTATTCTTGCACGAAAGGTTAAACAAAGCGCAAATCGCTGGCTTGATTATTGCCAGCAGCGCCACTTTGTTTCTAGGCATTTACATTGGGCAACCGCCTTGGATTGCGCTATTTTTAGCCATTACTTTTGGGCTTTATGGTTTGGTTAAAAAGAAGGCAGGTGTTAAACCCTTGGTTGGTTTATTTTGGGAAACGCTGTTATTAATGCTGCCTGCCATTATTTATTTACTTTATTTTGCTGCGCCATTACCACTGCTTGAAAACCCAAACAAACTCTACTTTCTGCTGTTTATGGCTGGACTAGTAACCGTGTTACCACTGGTCGGTTTTAACTACGCTGCCAATAAATTGCCATTGACCTTAATCGGATTTTTGCAATACATTGCGCCAACCATCAGTTTTTTCATTGCTGTATTATTTTATAATGAAGCCTTTACTCTAGGTCATCAAGTGGCATTTACAGGCATATGGCTCGCCTTGTTAATCGTTAGTTGGTCACCTTTTAAACGTTTGATTAAAGCCAAAGTATAAATTATTACCCAAATGGTAACTTCAGCGTATTGACAAAAACGGACTTATTTTATAAAGAGTTGCCACGATATTTGTATGTATTGGGTTGTTGACTTTAGAGACTGTGAAAGTATTATGTGGCGAAAGAAAAATGAGGATAAAATTTGCTAATTGAGGCGTAAAACGCCGTGACTAGCTAGCTAATTCCAAGTTTTTCAACGAAAAGTAGCGAAATTTAGACCATTTTTACTCGTCATCAGAATACTTTCACAGTCTTGTATGATTAAAACCATCATAAATTCAAAAAGAATTTATGATGGTTTTTTTTCAGGTTTGTTAAAATTCGATATAATAAACCTGTTTTTATTCCATCCAGCAACGATGGTCTAAAAAACAGTGTGTCAGGCCGATAACAGTCAGATCCTCTATAAAATAAGATCGATGAAGAGCTAGGTTGGCACACTGACCTTTAATAAATCGAGTAGTTGAGTGGAACACATAAGTGATTCCGAGTACAAGATAGATTTAATAAAGGCATACTTCAACTTAATCAATCAAAGCAGGTAAATTATGACACATTTAGATAAAAATATAAACAAAGAATTTGTAGGGGTCGATATTGCAAAAGATAAATACGATGTTTGTTATAACGATGGCAGCAGAAAAATATTTTCTAACAATGTAACTGGACACAAAAAGTTCATCAAATCACTGAGAAAATCAAATGATTTTTTAGTCACTATGGAGCCGACAGGAGGTTATGAACAAAGTCTAATTTTTGCACTTCAAGATGCGGGGCATGACGTTATTCTGGCCAGTGGTTTCAGGGTAAAAAACTATGCAAATGCCATGGGTTATATTGCCAAAAATGACAAGATTGATGCACAGGTGATTCATGAATTTTCAAAAGAAATGTATAGCAAAGGAAAACTCGAAATATTAATGATCAAATCGGCTAATTTTAGAAAAATAGAACGTAACTATTCAGCGAATATAAAAGATATTTCTTGACATGGTTTTTAGCTAGAATTTCGATATTTTCAATTCACAGAGAATTGTAATGACAACAGCTCATATCCGAATATGAATACCTACTACCGCCT
>JALSLV010000019.1 GCA_026988115.1 Lysobacterales bacterium
CATCTCTTTATTCAATTGCCATTGAATAGTGTAAATCAAAATCACTTCTTTTTACACACTTTTGAATGATACAAGTATCAGGGATGATACGCATAAAATAATTTGATGCAGAAATGGGGATTTCTTGTAGTCCCAACAGGGTGAAATCATATCATAAAATCTTAAAGTATGAATTCACCGATTTGAATTTGTTATGAATGGTCTAAGCCTATTTGCTCTTGGACTGCGTTATCAGCATTAGCTATAGAATGACTAGGACTGCATGCTGATGCCTTGCCAAGAACAAATAGGCTTAGACTGTAGTGCGGTATTATATCGCGGGGTTAATAAACAGAAAAGTGTAAATTAGAGTGATGAATTTAGTCATACTTTTGGTTCAGGGTGGATAAAAGCGTGGACTTTAGCAAGATTCATGACTTTTGTCCTAGTGTGATTACCTAGGACTTGGTGTAGAATTCATGAGTTAAAATTTACCCATGAACTATTAAGTCGAATTAGGGTCATAAAAATATAAAATTAGAGGATAAAATATGTTACATAAATTGAATAAGTCCACTCTGTTGTGTTCTTTGGTGCTGGCATCATCGCTTGCCATGGCAAAGTTGCCCAAAGGTGTGGAAAAAGTGACCTCGGTTGAAGGCATTACCGAATACAAATTAAAAAATGGATTGCAAGTACTGATGTTTCCAGATAATTCAAAGGAAACCATAACGGTTAATATTACCTACAAAGTGGGTTCAAAGCATGAAAATTATGGTGAAACAGGCATGGCTCACTTATTGGAGCACCTTGTTTTTAAAGGCACGCCTAAACACAAAGACATACCAAAAGAATTAACCGATCATGGTGCAGAGCCCAATGGCACAACGTGGACAGATAGAACAAACTACTTTGAAACATTCTCAGCCACAGATGAAAACCTTAATTGGGCGTTGGATTTAGAAGCCGATAGAATGATTAACTCCTTTATTGCAAAAAAGGATCTAGATAGTGAGATGACCGTGGTTCGCAATGAACTGGAAAATGGTGAGAATAGCCCGTTTCGAGTGTTGTTGCAACGCATGATGGCAGTGAGTTACGATTGGCACAATTATGGAAAATCAACGATTGGTGCCCGTGCTGATTTAGAAAATGTTGACATTAAGAATCTGCAAAACTTTTACCACAAATATTACCAACCTGATAATGCCACCTTGGTGGTAGCAGGCAAGATTGATGAAGATAAAGTATTGGGTTTGGTGAATAAATATTTTGGAAAAATCAAAAAGCCAAAGCGTAAGATTCAAGCCCTTTATACCGCTGACCAAATCCAAGATGGCGACCGTCAAGTGACGGTTCGTCGCCCTGGAGATGTGCAAATGTTGGCAGCCATGTACCACATTCCGCCTGGCTCTTCACCCAATTACCCTGCGGTGGAAATCTTAACGCAAATTTTGGCAGATCATCAAACTGGTCGACTGCATAATGATGTCGTCAAGAAAAAATTAGCCGCAAGTACTTTTGGCTTTCCCTTTCAATGGGCAGAACCTGGTATTGTGACCTTTTTTGCACAAGTTTCAAAAGATAAAGACTTAAGCAAAACGCAAGAGACTTTTTTAAAGACACTGGAAGACATCAAGAATCAACCGATTACTCAAGAAGAACTTGATCGAGCCAAAGCCAAAGCGATTAAAGATTTTGAATTGGGTTTTAACTCTTCAGAAGGCATTGCTAAAAACTTAAGTGAGTGGGTTGGCATGGGCGATTGGCGTTTAATGTTTTTAAACCGCGATCGCATGGAAAAAGTGAGTTTAGCTGATGTGCAAAAAGCGGCAGAAGAGTATTTGGTTAATGATAACCGAACTTTAGGTCAATTTTTACCTGAGCAAAAGCCTGATAGGGCCGATTCGATTGTGCGTTTAACACAACAAGAAGTGAGTGCTATGCTGGATGGTTATAAAGGCAGAAAAGCCGTTGCACAAGGTGAGGACTTTGATCCTTCGCAAGATAATATTGATAAACGCAGTATTCGCAAAACGCTAAAAAATGATGCTAAAGTTGTTTATTTGCCCAAGAAGACGCGAGGTGAATCAGTAAACATGACAATCAACTTAGACTTAGGGAATGTGGATGCATTGCAAAATCAAGGCGTAATAGGTTCATTAGTTGGCTCAATGCTAACGCGTGGCACAAAAAAATACACACGCGAACAGTTGCAAGCCGAATTTGATAAACTAAAAGCCGATGTCAGAGTTCGTGGCAGTGCCGAAAACACCAGTATTTCCATTCAAACCACCAAAGAAAATTTACCAAAGTTACTGGATTTAGTAGATGAAATGCTTAAAAATCCTAGCTTTGACGCCAAAGAATTAGAAGTGGCAAAACAAGAACGAGTTGTTTCGTTAGAACAACAAAAACAACAGCCGCAATCGCAAGTCTTTAGGCAATTAGGTCGTTATTTGAGCCCTTATGAGCCTGGACATCCGCGATACAAAATGCCGATTGATGATGAAATTGCAGCGATTAAAAAAGTGACTCCAGAAGATTTAAAACAATTTCATCAAGCCTTTATGGGTGCTCAAGATGCCGATATTGCGGTGGTTGGAGATTTTGATGAAATAGTAATTCAAGATAAACTGAACCAATTACTTGGTGATTGGAACAGTAAAACCAATTATGAGCGTATTCACTCATCAGTTGCACAAGTAGATGGAATTAATCGTTTTGTCAACACACCTGATAAAGCCGGTGCAGCTTTTGGTGCTATGATGAAATTTAAAATGAAAGACACGGATCCTGATTATGTGGCTTTAGAAGTTGCAAACGAAATGTTTGGAGGCGGATTTTTATCCAGTCGTTTAGCGGACAGACTGCGTCGCAAAGAAGGCTGGAGTTATGGAGCGGGGTCTTGGTTTAATGCTTCATCTGTTGACGAAGTGGCAACCTTTGGGGCTTATGCCATCTGTGCACCCGAAAACCTTGCCAATGTTGAAAAAGGTTTTTATGAAGAGCTTGATCGCGTTTTAAAAGAGGGTTTCACTCAAAAAGAGTTAGATGATGTTAAAAAAGGTCTATTACAAAACAACAAAATTGATAGAGCAAAAGATAACCGTTTGGTTCGCACATTGGCTGGTAACCTTGACTTAAATCGCACCATGCAATGGGATAAAAAATACGAACAAGCCATTCGAGATTTAACTTTATTTCAAGTCAACAATGCCATTAAGAAATACTGGCTACGCGATAATTTTTCCATCGTTAAAGCAGGAGACTCTGCTAAGATGAAAGACACCGATACAAAATAACGATCGGTATCTCTACAAAAAAAAGCCCATACCTTTTTAAAGTATGGGCTTTTTTTATTCTTGCTTACCCTGTTTAATTTAAAAACTGTCGCTGTTGAAATTAATTATAAATGTTTCAACAGCTAAAGTATTTTTTAAATTTTACACATAACCAATGATAGATAATATTAGCTGTTTAGCTTTTGAAATAAATCTAAGGTAAAATCTGATTAACAGCTACGGTTATTCTTAAACTAGGAGATAAGCCATTTACCTCTGTTAATATTACTTCTCCAAAAGACATGTTTCCAGTTGTTGAAGGAACTCCTGTCGCCGTAATTGTTAATGTTTTATTTGTGATAGGATTAATTACAGTAGGCTCATCAAAACCATTTTTGAATATAACATCAGGATTTGGCACTGGTGGAGCTTCATTCATTATAAAACTAGTAGGTTGTACGCTTAGATTAAACGTTCCATCTGTAGCTGTTGTAACAACCCAGTGGGCTTCAACACCCAAAGTATCCTTTACTGTTCTGCTCCAATTGCAAGATGCTCCACAGGCAGTATTTCTAGCACTTGGTATATTTAAAGTTTTTGGATCTCCTCCTGTAGCAGGATTTGCAGCTAAATAGTTTGCGAATGTTTCATCCATCACTAATCCAGCTTTAGCTGATTTTGTTAAATCAACTGTGCCACTACCAACATCATCAGCATTCGCTGGTTCTGTAGTGCCACCTAACGAATCAGAAATGCTTGAATTTGCTGTCATCATCATTGCTGATTTAATTTCTGAAGGCGACCATGTTGGATGAGCCGCTACCATAAGTGCTGCCGATCCAGCAATATGCGGAGCCGACATCGAAGTTCCTGTTAAAAAATTATACTGAGGGGCTGGTGCTGTTCCATCAGCAAAAGCAGCAAATATATTTGTTCCAGGTCCATTTATGTCAGGTTTAGTGACATCAAAAGTATTATTTGGTCCCCTCAAACTACTGGTATTTAAAATATTTCCTAAAGCATTGACTAGTGCATATACAGTCGTTCCTGATATAAATGCTTGTACATCAGTGGCAACTACAGAGTTAATAAAGTTTACAATAGCATCACCATCAGCTAATCCAATCATTAAAGCAGGGATGTTTGTCGTTTCAATCCCTCCCATGACAATGGGAACATCTGAAACACCATTATAAATAATAGCGGCTACCGCACCAGCAGCTTCTGCGTTGTCTATTTTGGCAGAAAAGTTACATGAACCACGTATAATTAAAGCAATTTTACCCGTAAATGCTGTGTTATCTGTAAAGGGACTACAGGCTTCTTGGTTGCCTGCCTCTACGTTACCCGCATATAAAAGGTTGGCATTTACATCTCCTGAAAAATTATCTGCAACACCCAATAACCCATAAATATCAGTAATATTTGTTGGTACGGGCATTGGTTGTGTAATGGCAACTTGATTTTTTGTAGTTCGATTATGACTAGAGTTTGCAACTGAAAGTAGCCATGGTCCTTTGTGGTTTACTTGACCTACTGGATTAGTAATAGTAGCATTGGTATTTCCAGCTGATGTTGAAACCATAATACCTGCAGCAACTGCATCCAGATATAATCTATCAGAATCATTCCAAGGAGAAGTACCACCGCTTATAGAGTAAGAAATTACATCAACTTGATCGGCAATGGCTTGATTAATAGCCGCTGTAATTGCAGCACCTGAACAGGAATCTATACAGACATCATAGTTAATGATGTGAGCATGTGGTGCAACACCCGATATACTTGGAGCCTCTAGAATTGTTCCATTAACAGAAGTAAACCCTCCTACTGGTGCAGTAATTGCATTACCTGCGGCAGTACTTGCCGTGTGTGATCCATGTCCATTAGAGTCTTCGGGACCATCGCTCTCGTTCACACCATCATCTGCAAAATCCCATGCGCCTATATGTTTATTGTTACATACAAAAGTTGCACTACAATCAGAGCCCGCAACAAAATTACCTGCACCTAGAGGGTTAGCGGCAGCAAAATCATAACCATCCTCAGAAACATCAGAAAATGATGGATGATCCATATTAATACCCGTATCAAGCACTCCAATAACAATGCCTTCACCTTTATTTGGCATATTATTAGGCATCGCTGTACCATCCCATAAGGTATTGGCACCAATAAAAGTGGGACCTGCATCGGTGTTTAACTCATATTGTTTATCTTTTTCGATTTTAACAATCCCATTCAAATGCTTTATTCTTTCTACTTCAGTAGAAGTTAAACGTACAGCCATACCAAAATTTGCATAATAATAATCAAATGTTTTACCAAGGGGTCGATTAATTTCAGACTCTATTTGTGATTTAACCTGTGACAAGTTATCTTTTAAATATTGTAAATACTCTTGCGCAGCTGTTGATTTAACATCTAGCTTTTTTGCTCCAGTTAATAAAGGCGATGTTGCTTCGAGCTCATTTATTCCACCACTATAATGAACTAAACCATCAAGGTTTAATGTTATTATATACATGTCATTAACAGTTTCCTTTGCAAAGCAAAAGTTAGTCAATGAAAGCAGAGTAAATATTAATAAGGATTGATTCATTTTTTTCATAATTATCTCTAGTTTTTCTCAGTTTGTTGTACTAATGCATTACACAGCAATAATCGCATCCATCTCAACCATGGCATTTTTGGGTAGTCCTGCGACTTGAATTGCTGCTCGTGCAGGGTACGGTTGCTCAAAGTATTCAGACATAATAGCATTTAATGTGGCGAAATACGACAAGTCCTGTACAAAAATATTGAGTTTTAAAGTGTTTTGGAGGCTGGTACCTGCAGCTATAGCTATGGCATGTAAGTTATTGAAGACTTGATGAGTTTGCTTGGAAAAGTCTTCTTCTAACATTTCTCCTGTTTTAGGATTAATGGGAATTTGCCCTGAAGTGTATAATACGCCATTGTGAACAACGGCTTGTGAATACGTTCCTATTGCGCTGGGCGCATTGTCTGTTTGAATAATTTTTCTCATTTGAATTCTTTCCTGTTGGCTTTTAAGACTTCGGGTAATTGCCTTAGTTTATATAAAATATTATTGAGTTTATCGGTATCGGCAATGCTTAAGTGAAACTCCAACCCTGAATAATTGCCATCACGATCAAGTTGCTCAAAGCGTTCGATATTGCCGTGGTTATCAGCCACAACACTGGCAAGTTTTGCCAGCACGCCTTGTTTATTAATAACATCCATTTGTATGGTTGTTTGAAACATCATGGTTTGTTCTAAATCCCAGTTCATGACTACCATGCGTTCTGGGTGCTTTTCAAGTTCTTCTAAGTTGGCACAATTTTTTCGGTGCACAACAATGCCTTTGGCAGGGCTTAAATAACCGACGATTTCATCACCAACAATGGGCTCACAACAATGTGGGTAATTGATGATAGAACCCTCTTTGCCCGTAATTGATAGGGCTTCTTTGGGTGAATAAGTTTTGCCAATTCCGCGTTGCTTAAGTAAAGGCAAGAGTTTTTTGGCTGCTATTGAAGGCAACAACTCACCAAGAGCAAAAGATTTTAACAACTCGTCCATGCTTGCTTTTTTATAATACTTTAGTACGCGTTTGATGGAACGTTTGTCTAATGAATCAAAGGAGTACCCATAGGTGTCTAAGGCTCTATCGAGCATTCTGTGACCCACAAAGACGGCATCTTCATCTTTGATTTGTTTTAAGGCTTGCCGAATGGCAGTTCGAGCCTTACTGGTGGTGACAATTTGCAACCATTCGGTTTGAGGTGTTGCTTTGTCATCGGTAATAATATTAACCGTTTGCCCTGTGTGGAGCTTTTGTTTTAAGGAGGCGGGCTTATCATTGACCTCAGAGGCAACCGCATGAGAACCAACTTTTGTGTGAATAGCATAAGCAAAATCCAAAACTGTGGAATTTAATGGTAATTGAATAATCTTTCCCCGTGGGGTGAAAACATAGATTTCATCGGTGATTAAATCTTTTTTCATGTTTTCGTAAAACTCCAATGAGCTTCCCGTGTTTTTTTGCAAACTGAGTAGAGAACCCAACCAGTTGCGTGCTAAAGTTAATCTTTTGTCATTTTTGTGGTCGTTTGATTTATACATCCAATGAGCGGCTACGCCAGATTCACACACTTTATCCATTTCATCGGTACGAATTTGTATCTCAATTGCCAGTCCATAGGGACCTGTTACCAAAGTGTGTAGGGATTGATAACCATTGGATTTTGGAACGGCGATATAATCTTTAAAACTGTACTCGCGTGGGGCATAAAGCCCATGAATAACGCCAAGCGCAATATAACAATCTTGAACAGATTTAACAATGACTCGAATGCCAAAAACATCATGAATTTGTTCAAATTTTAGGTTCTTTCTTTTTTGTTTTTTATAAATACTGTAGATGGATTTTTGCCTGCCATCAACTGTGGGTGTAAGTCCTGAGTGCAATAAAGCTTTTGAGATTTTCTTTTGAATTTTTTCGATGGCTTTTTTTCTGTTGCCGGATAATTCATTAACATTTCTTACTATTTTTTCAGAAATATTGGGAAGCAGTGCGGAAAATGCATGATCTTCCATTTCTTCTTGTATTGATTTTAGTCCTAATCGTTCGGCAATAGGAGCATAAACCTCAAGTGTTTCTCTAGCTATTCGTTTACGACTCGACTCACTCATTGCCCCAATGGTACGCATATTATGCAACCTATCGGCAAGTTTGATGATAATAACACGAACATCTTCTGCCATGGCAAAAAGCATTTTGACAAAGGTTTCTGCTTGCGCTTCGTGCAAGTTGCGGAACTTGAGTTTGTCCAGCTTGGTAACGGCTTGAACGAGGTATGCAACTGTTTTATTGAATTGTTTTTTTAACGCTTTTTCAGTAACATTGGTGTCTTCTATGGTGTCGTGCAACAGGGCGGCACATAAGGTATTAATGTCAAACTGATGCTTGGCTAGAATCGCAGCAACTGTAATTGGGTGTGTAATATAGGGTTCACCCGATTTGCGGAATTGTTTTCTGTGTGCGGTGGCTCCATAATTGATTGCTTTTGAAAGAATCAACTGTTCATTTGGCTTTAAATAGTTATTGGTTAGGTTGGTGAGTGTTTTTTGTGCAGAAACAACTGCAGGGTGAGCGAGTATGGTCGTGACTGTGGGTTCTTCAGTCACGACTTGTTTGGGGTTATCGTGTTAATAATTACCTGCATTTGAAGTTAAATCATTTGAGAATCTTGTTCTTCTGCAGCCGCATTCCATTCATCAAGTTCTTGAACGCGTTTTTGTTCGAGCTCTAATTCTTTTAATTTTTCAGTTGTCATTAACCCTGCGGCGATTTCGCGTAACGCCAAAACGGTTGGTTTATCATTCTCTTCTTCAACCAATGGTGCTTGACCGTTGGCAATTAAACGGGCGCGTTTTGCGGCTAACTGAACCAACTCAAAGCGGTTATCAACAAATTCTAAACAATCTTCAACTGTAACTCTTGCCATTATCTTTTCCTAAATATCTAAAGTGTTATGCATTATTATGCGACCCGCTATAATAACAAAAAAAAGTCAAAATACTTAGTTTCTTAGTGATTTTAATGTGTTTTTGTAGTTTTCTTTAATGCTTTGTTGCATTGGAATGATTTTTTTGCCTTTGAGGTAAGTTTGGTAAGGAATTTGGTTATTGGCAAAAATCACTGAATCCAAGCATTTTTCTCCTGATAAGTTAACTAATAAGGGATGACTTGTATCTAAACTAATCCAATTGGCTTGTTGTCCTATTTGTATGCCATCAACAGGCAATTGGCAAGATTGTGCACCACCTTTAACAGCTTTTGTCCATAGTAAAGTGCCGACATGTCGATTGCTTGATGAACTAGCAATCACTCGTTGTTGCTTGTGCAAGCGTTGAGAATATTCCAGCATTTGTATTTCTTGAAAAGGGTTGATTAAGATATGACTGTCTGAGCCAATGGCTAAATGACCTTTATGTTGTAAATATTCAGGGAGTGGAAACACACCATCGCCTAAGTTAGCTTCGGTGAGAGGGCAAATGCCAGCAATTGCTCCTGACTGAGCAATGTGTTTGACTTCCTTTTCATTAAGGTGAGTTGCATGAACAAGACACCAGTTTTTGTTGACGTCAAAATGATGGTACAAATATTCTACAGGTCGCATCTGTGTGTGTTGTTGAATTTGTTCGATTTCTGCTTGCTGTTCGGCAATATGTATGTGGATAGGTTGTCTTTTGTCTAATTCTTCGAGAACGTATTGCATTTGTTCCAATGAAACAGCGCGCAGAGAATGAAAACATATTCCTGTGTTTTGTTCTTCAAAGAGTTGTTTTTGTAGAGTCTGATAAAGTGCAATGTATTCATCTGTATCAAGCTTGAATCGTTGCTGCAAAGGGCTTAGTTGACTGCCATTAATATGGGCTTGCGTGTATAAAACAGGCAGCAACGTAAGGGAAATTCCCACTTCGTGTGCGGCTTTTATAATCGCTAATGACATGTTTTTTACGTTATTATTATCGGTTAAATCACGGTGTATGTAATGAAATTCGCACACCGAGGTGTACCCCGCTTCAAGCATTTCACTGTAGGCATATTTGGCAATATGATAGAGTTGTTTGGCATTAATTTGATTGGCGTATTGGTACATTAAATCTCGCCAGGACCAAAAACTGTCGTTGTCGGCTGTTTTAAATTCGGTTAATCCAGCCATACACCGCTGAAACACATGAGAATGGCAATTGGGAATGGTTGGAATAACGCAATCTAACACGCTATCACCGTCTTGTTTTGTAGCATTTGGGCTAATTTTAGAAAATTTGCCATTAGCATCAATAATAACACGAACGTTATCATGCCACTTGTGAGCAAGCAATGCTCGATTAAAAAAATAGCTTCTATCTACCATGGCAATTCTGTTCCGTCTGTGTGCCAAAACCCTCCTGAATTAACCAAATTCAGTTCCTTGATGCGTTGAATAAGCCCCTGTGCGGATTCTTGAACATCAATAAAGCCTTGATTTCCAGTCATGTCGGTTCGCACATACCCTGGATGCAATAAAGCCACCGCAATGCCTTTGGGTTTTAAATCATGTGCCAAACAACTGCCGACCATATTAACGGCAGTTTTACTAATGCGGTAACCGTATTGCCCACCAGAACCATCGGCAATGGAGCCCATTCGAGAAGTGATAATGGCAATTTTAGCGCCATTTGATAAGTGCGGCAGAAAGTTCTCCGTTACCCGCAAGGGTCCCAAGGTATTGATTTCAAATTGTTGACGAATGGCGTCGTAGTTAAGATTTTCTAAATCCATGCTGCTTAAAATGCCAGCGTTATTTATCAACAAATCAAGCTTTTCAGTCGTGAGTTTATCGGCTAAATTTTTGACAGATTTACTATCACCAACATCAAAATTCGTCTCAACCTGACAATTTAGTGCATCCAGTTCTTTACTCGAATGACGGCAAGCGACAATAACTTTGTAGCTTTGTTGCTGTAATTGTTTGGCTATCTCTAATCCAATGCCACGGTTGGCTCCTGTAATTAATGCAGTTTTCATCTGAATAATTTGTGTTAAGAGCCGATATTATACTGCATGGTTGTGCAAACGTTTTATTTTTGTGTAAGATGTTATTTTACCATTCAAAAAAGGCATGAATTATATTATTGTCACCGCATTGCAAGACGAATCAGTTGGATTAGAAAAATTAGCACCAGTGATTCACACAGGAATTGGAAAAGTCAATGCTTGTATAAAATTGTATGAAGCAATTTTGACGTTTTCACCTGAATTGGTCATCAACTACGGAACCGCAGGTGGTGTTGCCAATTTGATTGGTTTGCATAAAGTCGCTCACTTTGTGCAAGCCGATATGGATGTAAGAGGGTTGAATTTTCCGCGTGGCATTACACCTTTGAGCAATGAAGTTTTACCTGAAAAGCAAGGCATTGTTTTGGGCACTAGTGATTGTTTTATTACGGATGCTAAAAAACAGCTTGAAGGGCTTGGTATTGAGATTGACCTAGTGGATATGGAAGCTTATGCTTTAAAGAAAGTGTGCGAGCATCATGATGTCGCTTTTGAGGCGTATAAATTTATTAGTGATAATGCCAACGAGTCCGCAGGAGAGGATTGGGTCAACGCTGTCAAAAACGGTACACATCTATTTGCAGAAGTTCTCACCAATAATTATGGGAAATCAACCTTACTCAAGGCTGTCTGACTATTATCTATATCTACTTTGGCTTGTAGGAACCAAATGTAAAACGGAATGCTTTTGCATGTACTCAGTGCCTTTATCATATGTGGCAGTGCATTCGATATTGTAATCTATGGTTTTAGCTTTTTCCATCGCAGGTAATGCTTGAGAATTTAGATCAAAAGAAATAATTTCGGTTGAAAAAGCCCCAAGTTCTAGTTGACTATCTTTGATGAGTTTAATTGAAGACTCTTTATTGAGTGTTAAATCACAACTCATTGAAGTTAATATTTTTTCAACGTAAGTTCGGTATTCAAAACGCAACTCAAGTTTTTTATTGGTAAAATCAAATGCATCAATTTGTACATCTGAGGGTGTTCGCTGTTTTTCATGTACACGACGAGATGGGCTACTACCACATGAAGTGATTAAAATGAATAAAGCTAAAATAGATAGAATTTTCATTAGCTGACCTTTTTGGGATCAAGTGCATCTTGCATGGAATCAGAAAACATATTAAAAGCGATAACAAGCACGAATAAAAACACAGATGAAGAGAGAAAATTATTAAAATGCCCTGCCAGAACATCTTGTGTGGATTCTGAAATCATTAATCCCCATGAGACACCGTCTTTAACACCGAGCCCCAAAAAGCTCAAAATAACTTCTGATTTAATGGCCGCCACAAAAGCAATAGTCGATTGCACCAGCAAAATATGTGAGGTATTTGGCATAATGTGTTTGAAGATGATATTTGTTTCGGTGACACCTATTGACTTGGCAGCCTCAACAAATTCTTGCCCTTTGAGTTTTATAACTTCACCACGCACCACCCGAGCCGTTCCAGTCCAAAAGGTAGCAATCATGGCAATATGCATGGCAAATGGGTTCTCTTTTAAAGCAAAAGCAACAGCCGCTACAAACAAATAAAATGGAATGGAGTCAAGCACTCCCATCAGCCATAGAATGACAGAATCAACCCAAGTCCCGCTGAAATAGCCAGATAAAGAACCCAAAATAGCCCCCAAAACAGTGGATAAGACCGCCACAATAAACCCAACTTCAAAAGCCACTTTAGTGCTGTAAATGACACGGGTTAATACATCCGAACCAATAACATTGGTTCCAAACAAGTGTTGCATGCTTGGTCCTTGCCATAAATCATCAGAAGTATCGCTCCAAGCCCCTCCCCAGATGCCAAACCACACACCCAAGGCAATGATAAAGTAAACCAGCACAATAAATGCACCTGTTTTTCCCATGCGATCACGCTTAAATTTATACCACGCTTTGTCCCACAGAGAATCCCCTTTTTCAAAATTATTAGGGTCAAATTCGTTTGCATTAGTTAAAGTTTTTGATGTCATTATTTGAGCTCCACACGCGGATCAAAGACGCGGTATAAGATGTCGGTTAATAATAGCACGATGACGAATAACACAGCCGTTAAACCAACAATGGCTTTTAGGATATTTTGATCGCCCGCAACAATAGCATCGTAAGTGATTTTGCCAACACCAGGAATACCAAAGTAACTCTCAATCAACAAACTGCCGCTAACAACAACCAAAGGAATCGAAAACATAATGCGCGTAGTGATGGGCACCATGGCATTTTTTAAAACGCTTTTAAATAAGATGGATGCCGGCTTATGCCCAAAGGCTCGGGCTGTTCGCACATGGTCTTTGGTCATTTCCTCAACCAAAACAGCGCGATAGAATCGGGTATTGTATCCCAGAGCAACAAATACCGTTGCAAGTGTTGGTACGGTGACGTATTTGAAGTATTGAGACCAAATAATATTGCCCTCATTATTGTAGACCTCCCACCCTCTAACGGGAAATAGGTCGAGTCCAAAAGAAGAGCAAAACAGCAATTGAAAAGCGATAATTACAATTAAAAAAGAGATACTCATGCCAACTACAGAGCCTGTCATAATCAGTTTATCCAACCACGTCCCTCGATGATAGGCAGCAAATAATGCCAATGCTACTGCAATGATATTACCCAATATAAAACCAGGAATAATTAAATGCAGCGAAACAGGCATGGTTTCTTTTAAAATGGTTGAGACTTTTTTGTCAGTCATTTGAGAATTGCCAAAGTCCAGAGTTACTAATTGTTTGAGGTAATTGCCATAGCGTTTGACAAAGGGTTGGTCGTAACCTAATTCATGCCTTACCTCCATAATATCCTGTTGGGTTGGGTTTTTACCAAGCTTTTCCCATGTTAAGTCAGGCCCAAAATAAACCATGAGTAAAAAGGAAATAAACGTCACACCCAAAATTAAAGGAATGCCACCAAACAGTTTACGCACTGCAAATTTTAAAATATCCACTTATTTACTCCTTAACATCGACATAACGTGCAAAAAAACCACCCAGTATTTCTCTGTCGGGGTACATGATGACATCGTGGTGCCAGAGGTATATTTTATTTCGAGACAAACCCGAAATCACCACGCAATCATCAATCACCATTTGATTTAGTTCTTGATATAAAACGGTGCGTTCATGCGATGGCTGCATGATTTTGGCTTTTTCAAAGAGGGCATCAAATTGAGGGTTTTGGTAATTAAAATTATTGGACCCAGGTGATTTGTTGGGTCCATAAAATAATTGCAGTGTGTTTTCTGCATCGGGGTAGTCTAGACCCCATGCTAACGAAAAGAAAGGCGTTTTGCCATTTTTTAGGGCTTTATTAAAAGCACCAAAACTGGGATAAGGGTTGTATTTTATTTTATTAACGGGGTAACCAATTTTCTTTAAAAACCCTCTGAATTGTTCGTAAAACAAGCGATTAGTAACATTGCCAGAGGTGTGGTATTTTAATTCAGGTAAATTATCGGCATTCCAATTGGCTTCTTTAAGGAGTATTTTTGCCCCTTCTATATCAAGGGAAATGGCATCTTTGGACATAGTGGGGTCAAATTCCATAACTGCAGGTGTAATGACGCCAGGAAAGACCGTACCAAGCCCAAAATAAAAGGCTCGATTGCGTTGATCCCAATTAAACCCTTTGCGAATAGCACAGCGTAAAGCCTTGTTTTTTGCATCGTGCTCAGGGTTGCCATTGTTACCAAATGTGGGATTAATCATGTCAAAGCCAGAATACACAAAACCCGCTTCAACCATATACATATGGTGGTAATTGTCCGTAATTTGTGGATACAGTTTTAACGGTTTCTTAGTCATGATAACTGAGTTGGACTGTTCTTTTGGAACAGTGGTGAATTGAATTTCATTGCCTTTGGTAAATGAGTTCCAACGCGAAGAAGACTCCTTAATAAAATGCACCTCCATAACATCAATAAAAGGCGGGGATTTTCCTTTTAGTTCTTTAATACCAGTAAATTCATGTATGGACTCTTCATAGCCTTCAAACGCTAAGTCCAGTGGTTCTTGCCTAAAATCTGGGTTGGCAAAATAAATGGCTTTTTCCTGATTGAATGATTGTAAAATAAAGGGGCCAGAGCCGACAGGATTAGAGCCAAATTCGTCGCCATAAAATTCCACCGCTTCGTGTGGTACTAAGGCGGTAAACCCCATAGCAAGTGTGTAGATTAATTGTGGATAGGGTTCAATTAGCTTAATTTGAATGGTGTAGTCATCAAGCGCTTGCAAGCCTTGAATTGTCTGAGAATAATCTGAGCCTTGTTTTTTCCAATCATCCAAACCGACAATCCGCCCCGAAAACAACCAAGCTCCTTGAGATTTAAATTTTTTGTCAAAATGACGTTTAAGGGAATAAACAAAATCACTGGCGAGCACTTCCCGACCTTTACCGCCTTCAAAGGCTTTATTGTCGTGAAATTTAACCCCTTTTTTAATCGTAATAGTATACGTTAAGCCGTCGTCACTGACTTGTGGCATCGCCGTGGCGAGATTAGTTTTTAATTCATAAGGACGTTTCAAATATTTGTATGAATAGAGCGTGTCAAACTCATTTAGCACTAAAAAATTAGTGTAAACCGTTGCGGCTCGAACGGGATCGGCTGTGGTTGGTGTGCCATCCATTGAGTGGTAATAAACCTTTTTGCCAGGGTAGCGGTTATTTTCTTTTTTTGCTGGTTTTTCGGTTGTATCAGTCGATTCTGAATTGTTACATGCGACTAACATCAGGCATAAGGCAAGTGCAATAATCGGTTTTATAATAATTTTCATAGCTTTTTATATTGGGTGAGCCATTTCAAGGAAAAAATATTATACCGTGAAATGACTCAGAAGTCTAAATGCGAATAAAGATGCCTAAAAAAAGCTATCAGAACTGCTTTGAATTCCTGACATTTCACTTATGTCATCATCACTGCCTTCATTTAAACTGATTTTTACCTTCAAACCTTGAGCAGAGTCGGCATTCTCCAACGCTTCTTCCAAAGTAATAACGTCTTTTTTGTATAGTTCATATAAATCCGTGTCAAATGTGCGCATACCATCATCAAGTGAGGCTTCCATGGCTTCTTTGAGCTTATTGACTTCACCACGGCGAATCATTTCTCGAATCATCGGTGTATTAATCAAAATTTCACAAGAAGGCATGCGCTTGCCTGCTTTGTCTTTAACTAAACGTTGTGAAATAATAGCTTTGATATTTAATGCCAAGTTTAACAAGACGTTTTTATGCGTATCACTTGGGAAAAAGTTGAGCACCCGTTCAATGGCTTGATCCGAATTGTTTGCGTGAATGGTTGCAAGGCACAAATGCCCTGTTTCAGCAAAAGAAATGGCGGCTTCCATGGTGTCCTTATCCCTGATTTCACCAATAAGAATAACATCTGGTGCTTCACGTAAAGCACTTTTAAGCGCATTGTGATAACTGTGGGTATCCGAGCCCACTTCGCGTTGATTAACAATGGACTTTTTGTGCCGATGCATAAATTCAATTGGATCTTCAATGGTTAATATATGCCCAGTCATTTGTTCATTGCGGTGATTAATCATGGATGCCATTGTGGTAGATTTACCAGAGCCAGTGGCTCCTGCTACAAGAATAAGCCCACGTTTTTCTAAAATGAGTTCATTTAATAACTCGGGCATTTTCAAATCTTTTGCTGATGGTATTTCGGTTTTAATGGTTCGAATAACCATGCCGATTTCATTGCGTTGTTTAAAGACATTAACACGGAAACGCCCAACTCCAGCAAGGGATATTGCTAGGTTTAATTCGTAGTCTTTTTCAAATTGAGGTACCTGCCCTTCATCCATAATGGAATAAGCAATTTTTTTGACTAAACCATTTGGAAGCGGCGTACTTCCAAGCGGTTGTAAGACTCCTTCGACCTTTATGTTAATTGGAGCTCCTGTACTGAGAAACATGTCAGATCCATTTTTCTCTTTCATTATTTTAAGGAAATGGGTTAAATCCATAATATTACCTATTATTTGTTATTATCATTATAAATCTGGTTAAGTTGGGCTTGTGAAAAGCCGAGCAATTCTCCAACCTCATTTAATAAGTTAAACTCTAATTTATGCAACTCATTATCAATATTGGCTAAAACCCATAAATTTTTTATAAAAGTCTTCTTTTTAGCGACTGTTAAAAAATTATTTATTACAGAGGTATGAGACTGTAATGAGAGTGTAAAATCACTATTTATTTCAGCATTTTCAATCAGAGAGTTAGCCTCTTCATTCGATAAATCCATACTGGCAGTAATGACATCGAGCATAATTTTCTTTTCTTTTTGCAGTTCGATAAAGTCTGCACGAATCATTTCAATCATTAGGGTTGTCAGTGCTAAATGCAATTGTTCAGATTCATGACTTGTTAATTCTTTTGAGATGTCCGATAATCTCATCAATTTCTTTATTGAAGTTAAAACACTCATATATCAAGAATTTTATAAACACTGTTATTTAGTTGATAACATATTACACAATGAGAATAGGGTCTGTAAAGCGAACATGAAAAATATTTTATTAACGGTTATTTCTTTGTTGGGATTAATCTCGTGCCAAAGCATAAAAAAGCAACAAATTCCACAAGTTAGTGAAAAGGAAAACACGGTATTGCCTAGCACTTTAAGCAACCAACAATCAACTAAGAGTATGGACATCATCGAGTCCATGACACAGTGCTACGCAGATATGGAATGTAAAAAAGAATTTGATAATCAAATGAGCTCATGGATGCAAGAAAGAGGTTTATTACCAGTTGATCAAGAGGTTATTACCGATGAGCAAGTCAGCCTGGCTCAAAATGATTTGGGATTTCCAAAGAAGCACAAAAGAAATAAAAAGGTTCACCTCTCTAGCAACTACATGAAAAATGAACTGATACGCGGTGCATTAAATGAATGGTTAACCTGGAAAAGACCTCAGCTAATCAATACGTGGCAATATTACCAGTTCTTAAAAAAAGAGATGCAACCGTCTTTTAAAAAATACATTTTAGATGAAGCCTTAATTCTAGCCATTATGGCGCAAGAATCAGGCGGTAAAGTTCATTCTCGCTCACGTGCTGGAGCTGGGGGATTATTTCAGTTAATGCCTGCCACGGCAAGACGCTTGGGATTATCTGGTAAAGATGGCGCCTATGACTTGCGTTTTAATCCGAAAAAATCCGCACAAGCTGCAGCTGCCTACATTAATGAACAGCTTAATTTGTACGACGGTGATAAGGCGAAAGTATTGGCGGCTTATAACTCGGGTGAAAACCGCTTTAGAAGACTAAATAAGCAGCATAAAAACAAACCCCTTTGGGATAAAAACTTCTATTACGACTTGCCCCGTGAAACACGCCATTATGTACCCGTTGTTTTAGCTGCCATGTTGATTTTTCAAGACCCAGAACGGTTTAATGTCAGCTTAGCAGAAATCAACACGGATATTATTACCGTAAATTTAGCCAAGCCCACTTCTTTAAGTGAGTTGGCTATTTGTTTGGGGCAAGAACAACGCAGCGAAGGCTGGTTTAGAATATTGCGTAATTTAAACTCAGGAATTAAAGCGGATAATACAATAAAAGCCCATGTTGATTTACGTATCCCTCAGTCCTTAGAAGGAGTTTTTAACAGCAAATGCCAAGACCGAGAGTTTATGAAACTCGCCAAGTCATTGCACGATGCCGATTTTCGTGAGACTCAAGGCTATTTCCGTTATAAAGTCAAATCAGGGGATGTTTTAGGTAAAATTGCCCGAAAATTTAGGTGCACAAGTCGTCAAGAAATTGCGCGTTTGAACCGATTAAAAGCACCTCGTTATCTGATTCGTGCGGGTAAATACTTAAAAATCCCTGAATGCTAAAAGTGCCAGCATTTCTACGCATTATCTTTGTTTTAAGCCTGTTAATTTTACAGGTTTGGTTAGTCATTAACATGCAATTGTTTGGAGATGAAGCTTTTTATTGGTTAGAAGCGCAACATTTAAATTGGTCTTATGCAGAAGTACCTGGATGGAATCCTTGGATGATTCGTCTTGGAACAGAAATCTTTGGAAACCATTATTTCTCCCTGCGATTATTTTCTTATTTGAGCTTTATTGGCTCACTTTATGCGGCTTTTTTACTGGCAAAAGAGTTTGCCGTTAAAGCTCAAAAGACACTCATAATTTTATCTATTCCCTTGTTGGTCTTAATTGCAACCATGGCACTACCTGATGTTTGGCTGTTGTTTTTTGTGCTTTGGCTGAGTTACTTCTTTGTTAAATCGATTAAATACAACAAAATTAAAGATTGGATTACCCTAGGATTGCTCTTGGCAATGAGCTTTAATGTGCATGTGAGAATGTGGATTTGGTTGTTTTTTGCAGGTATCGCTTTTGTTGCACTCTATTATAAAGAACCACGTGTGCTCAAGCCTGCTTTAATGCTCGCTTTGCCACTTGGGTTATTGGGGTTATTGCCGATACTGTATTTTAATGCCCGCCACGATTTCGCTCTTTTTGTTTTCCAGTTTGGTCGCCGACACCCATGGGAATTTCAATTAAGCAACCTCAATTTTACCCTCTCGCAATTTATTGTCATTACTCCCGTGGTGCTATTTGTTTGGTTCAAAGGCATTACACAGATAAAGCAACAACCCAAAGTCGTTAAGTGGGTGTTGTTAACCGCTGGGTTACATGCCTTATTTTATTTTATAACCAGTTTATTTGCCGACGGGTTGCGGACAACCATCCATTGGTTGTTGATTTCTTATGTTCCCGTCTTGATTTTGGTTTCATTTTTATTGCCAAAACATGAAAGGTTGATTAATTTAGCGGTGGTAAGCGGAGGTGTTTTTTCACTGCTTCTGTTGTTGGTTTTGACCTTTAATAAAAAAGAAACCTCAACTATCCAGGCACGAATCTTAGATAATTCCATTGGATGGAATAAACTCTCAAAAGAAGTGGATAAAAATCTTAAAATTTTAGGTGTAAATAATATAGTTGCTGATTATTTCATGACTGCTGCGGAGTTGGCATTTGAATTGAATAATGCAGATAATATCAAAGTTTTGCCCCATGAAAAAAACGTTAAACACGGCAGACAAAAACAACTTCAAATAATGGGTATGTTACTAGAAGAACCATCGAGTTTCAGACAAAAAGCCCTATTAGTGGTTGAAGACTCAACACTCAAGCTCAAGAATAAAGGCAAATATTATGCGCAGCTGTGTCACTATTTTCCACAAATGAATTTTCTTGAAACGGTTAATAGTGAACAAAGCACCAAACAGTTTCACTTATTTAAAATTAATGATAAGGGAAAATGCGATATTCCGCCCTTATTTTATGTCAATTCGCAAGTCAATGAGACTGAAGTTAGTGTTTCGGGTTGGGTAATTTTAGATCGCATCGGCATTCAATCACTTTGGTTTGAAAGTCTTGAGAAAATAGAGATTACAAATTTCAGAAATAAAAATGAAGGCATAGAACAACAGTTTCCAGAGATTTCTGATCCCAATTCACCCAATAATGGATTTGAAATAAAACTCAACAGAAAAAACATTAAAAACAAACAATTTAGACTTAAAGCTGTTGGAAAGAACGACAGGACTTATTTTTCACCCTTTTATTATATAAATTGAAAGAAATAGGAAACTCAACGGTCTACTCAATCATGAAACAGAAAGAACGAAAATTTGACGCATTGATTGGACACCTGAGTGATGATTTATATCGATTTGCTTTTTGGTTGTGTAAAAATGATGCGTTAGCAAAAGATTTGGTTCAAGAAACTTACCTAAGAGCGTGGAAAGCATTAGATTCCTTACGCAATGAAAAAGCAGCAAAGAGTTGGATATTCATGATTTTACGGCGTGAATTTGCGCGTCTTTTTGAACGAAAAGTTCCACCCATTACTTCTTTGGACGAGTTGGAGTTTGATATTGAAGACACAAAGCCCATTGGACCCGATGACAAAATGGAAATTGATTTAATTCGAGATGCCATTATGAAATTAGATAAAAAATACGCAGAACCTTTACTGTTGCAAGTGGTTGGTGGATTTTCTTGTGATGAAATAGCAAGCCAACTCGATATATCTAAGAGTGCGGTAATGACCCAGTTATTTCGAGCACGCTCTAAACTACAAACTGCTTTAACCCGAGAAAGCAAAATAGGAAAGGCACTATGAACTATTTTGAATTTAAACAACAACTATTAAAAGACTCATCAACCAAAGATGAAGAGTTTGAGCGTTTACGTAAAGAAGACTTGCGTTGTGCAAAGGCTTATGAAGAAGCAATGGCATTTGAAAAGAAGCTGAAACAAGCACTTAATATTAAAGTGCCAGAGAATTTAAAAGATTCCATAGTTTTACGTCAAACCACAGCACATGTGTTACAAACTTCGATGCGACGTTATGCAATAGCTGCAACAATTTTTCTATCTTTTGTCATTGCTACAGCAGCTTGGTATGTTAAGCAACCTGGACCAATTGAAGAGTTTGTTATCAATGAATTGAAGAAAAAGCCTGAGGTCTTTATTTCGCAACAAGATTTACCTCACAAAGAAGTGGAAGCCCTATTTGCCTCTCTTAATACCAAAGTTTCACAAGACTTGGGTCAAGTGCGTTTTATGAAAACCTGCCCAACACCAGGAGGAACAGGGGTTCGCATGGTGCTAATGACTGATTCTGGTCCTGTCACTATCTTATATATGCCAAATACAGAACTTATAAAACAAGTTGATTTTGAACTGCATAATTATAAAGGCCGACTAGTGGCTATGGAAAATGGAGCTGCTGCAATCATAGGGACTAACATAGAACAAATAAGTTATATGGAAGACAAAATTCAATCAAGCCTAAAGTCTCTTTAAATTCATATTTGTCAGGTTATACAACCACTCAAACTCCGTGGTAAAGAAACCTGTTTGAGAAAGCAATGATTTAGTCGTCACCCATCTATTAAATTGAAAAATTCAACTAAAATGGGTACTAACCCGAATACTGGTATTAAATCATCGGTAAGTGGGATTTATCCCACTCAAATCAAACCACATTTAGGATGAGCCATGCCCATCTGTAGTATTAAGACTGCTTCAATAATCAAAAGAAAATCAAATCCTCCGAACCCATAGTAAGGCGTCAGTTCTTTTAAATGATTTTGTGCTACAATACCTTCTTTTGTAGATATAAATTATGTCAAGAATAAAAATAAGGGTACTGACCACTTTAGCTATGACGGGATACAAGAAGTTAAACTCAATAGCATAACAAAAATTGTGCGTGTTGAATTTGACTTAAAAAAGATTAAACTTTCACAAATACTCACGGCACTTAATTTTTTAGGTTATAAACCCATTGTTAGCTATGAGCAAGATTCACAAGAAATCGTCAGTCAAGAGCGAAAAAACGCACTTAAAAGGTTGATTGTTTCTGGCTTAGGCATGATGTTTATCATGACGTTATCCGTTCCACTTTACAGTGGAGAATACAATGGTATTGACCCACAAATGCGACGATTCTTTGAATTGGTTAGCTTACTGGTAGCTACGGTTGTGTTTTTTTACGCGGGTAATACTTTTATTCAAAATGCCATTCGAGACCTGCGTAATAAACACTTAGGCATGGATGTGCCAGTGGCATTGTCCATCTCATTGGCATACACAGTGAGTGTCTGGAATGTTTTGACCCATAGTGGGCACACAATTTATTTTGACTCCATGGTTATGTTTGTGTTTTTTCTGTTAGCGGGTCGCTTTGTTGAAATGTCGGTTCGCCACCAAGGCATGAGCAGTAACGATGCCTTAGGGAGCATGATACCAACAAGCGTAGCGGCAATGCGAGATGGTGAATTTGTTAATCTTCCACTTGATAATATTGTAAAAGGAGATGTTATACGTGCAGATGAAACCGAGATTATAGC
>JALSLV010000020.1 GCA_026988115.1 Lysobacterales bacterium
AACTAATTTTATGATAGATCAAATCAAAAATCAACAATGGGATTGTTTTAGAGATTAAAGACTAGAACATGTGAAATTATGTATTTAAACTTGACAGGTCAAAACATATCAACCCCGCGATATAATATCGAGATTTGGGTTATACACTGCAGTAAACTAATCTTATTAATTACAGCGGGTCAATTGACTTGTCAATTTGTACACATTTATAATGATAGGCTAGTTTTGAAAAAGAGTACGATAAAAACATGAATGAGTTAATTGCCTCACAAGGCATAAGTTTTACCTCCATTTCTCGTGGAATAATTGGCATGATTTCCCTTATCGCCATCGCCTATATCTTTTCCTCTGATCGAAAAAATATTTCTTGGAAAGTTGTGGGAATAGGCTTATTAATGCAGTTGATTATTGCGGTTGGGGTTTTATATGTTCCTGCCATTAAAGGAACCTTTGAATTTATAGGTCATCGCTTTGTTGATGTTATGGAATTTACCAAAGCAGGCACTCGTTTCTTATTCAACTCATTTGCAACTGGGAAAATAGAATCACCATTAGTCAATTTTGCCGTTATGATATTGCCTACTATTATCTTTTTCTCTGCCCTAACATCGGTTTTATTCTTTTTAGGGATTATTCAAAAAATTGTTAAAGGACTTGCCATTATATTAACACGAGCCCTGAATATATCTGGTGCGGAAAGTTTATCAGTGGCGGGCAACATATTTTTAGGACAAACCGAAGCGCCTTTGATGATTAAAGCCTATCTTGCCAAGATGAACCGCTCAGAAATTTTATTGGTCATGATTGGTGGCATGGCAACCGTTGCAGGTGGTGTATTAGCTGCTTATGTTAGCTTTTTGGGTGGCGATGACTTAGCCCAACAAGCTTTTTATGCCAAACACTTATTGAGTGCTTCGGTTATGGCAGCCCCTGGAGCTATTGTCGTTGCCAAAATATTAATGCCACAAACAGAAAAAATTGACAGTAACATTGAAGTCACCAAAGAAACGGTTGGATCAAACTTTTTAGATGCCATGGCAACAGGCACATCAGAGGGTTTAAAATTAGCCATGAATATTGGTGCAATGCTGTTAGTATTTTTTGCTTTTATTGCCATGGGCAATTACATTTTAGAAAAAATCGGTGGCTACACCCGTTTTATTGACTGGCTTGGTGTTTTAGCTGTCGCAGCGGCTTTTACTTACTACAAAAAAGCCAACAAAACCCCAATCAAAACATTTTTGACGTCTTTTTTCGTTACTTTACTCATCGTTGTGTTTTATCGTTATTTACGCGTACACCTTAACGACGTCAATATTTTGACTAGTGTTTTCCCTTTTATGGATTCAAATCCTGAAGAGTTTGTTCCAGGCACTTATGAATTAACCCACACCATTAATCAATGGGTGGCTGCGCATACCAATTACCAGAAATTATCGATGGAATTTATACTGGGATATACCTTTGCTCCTCTTATGTGGCTCATTGGTGTTGCCAAAGAAGACATGACTATACTCGGTCAATTATTAGGAATCAAATTAATTGCATCAGAATTTGTTGCCTACATCAACCTAGCTGACTTTAAAGATGTTGCGCAACAAACACATATCCATTACCAAAAATCCATTATGATAGCCACTTACATGCTGTGCGGATTTGCCAACTTTGCCTCAATCGGCATTCAAGTTGGCGGTATTGGACAACTGGCACCCAATCAACGTAAGCGCCTATCCGAATTTGGCATGAAAGCCCTACTCGGTGGCATGTTGGCGTCATTATTATCAGCTAATATAGCGGGTATGTTGGTTGGGTAAGTTGGGTTATGCATGAAAGAAGATGTTTATTTAATCGATGCCAGTATTTATATTTTTAAGAGTTATTTTTCTTATGGTGATGAGTTTGTAGCATCTGATGGTGCACCAATTAATGCCGTTTATGGGTTTACTCGATTTTTATCGCAATTTATTCACCAGACTAAAGCCAAATATATTGCCTGTTGTTTTGACGAATCACTGGAAACTTCTTTTCGCAATGAAATTTACCCTGACTACAAAGCTAATCGAGAGCCAGCTCCTCCTAGTTTGAAAAGACAATTTAAACTCTGCCAAGAAGTAGCAAATATTATGGGTGTTGCCACGTACCGAGATGGTTATTATGAAGCCGATGATTTAATTGGCACTTTGGCACAACACTTTCAAGCCAAAGAACAGCCTGTTTATATCATATCTGCTGATAAAGACTTAGCACAATTAATTAAAGACAATGACAAATGGTGGAACTATGGAAAAGACTTTCCTTTTTCACCTGCTGATGTATTTGAAAAATTTGGCGTTCATCCGCATCAAATTGCAGATTTTTTAGCTCTAACTGGCGACAGTGTGGACAATATTCCAGGTGTGCCCGGCATCGGCGCAAAAACTGCAGGTATTTTACTTAATCATTTTAAAACACTGGATGCAATTATCGCCAGAAATCAAGAAATTAAGTACCTAAGTTTTCGAGGAGCAAAGTCTTGCCAAAAGAAAATTGCCAACAATATTGATGCTGCCAAACTGGCAAAAAAGTTGACGGTTATAAAACAAGACATTGAACTTGATAATTTCGCTTTAACCAGAAAAGAACTGGATTCTAGCCGAACAATAAAACTTTTTGAGTACCTTAATTTTGGTCCATTGTTACGAAGAAAGATTCTTGAGGTTGCTGATATTTAATTTCCCAAACCAACCTTTGCTGTGCTAAAATTCTGAAATAATAACAAAATAGTAGAGTTTTCTTATGCCAAAAATTCAAATCCTAGTCGTCGATGATGAACCTGATATTTTACAGCTTTTAAAAATCTCACTTAATCGAATGGGGTTAACTGTTTATACGGCTGCAACAATCGGCGCAGCTAAAGTTGAACTGGATAAAGTCTCTTTTCATTTTTGCTTAACCGACATGAAACTGCCCGACGGCAATGGCATTGAACTGGTTGAATATGTCAATGAAAAATACCCTAACACTCCTATCGCAATAGTAACTGCTTACGGAACCATCAGCCATGCCGTAAATGCCTTGAAAAAAGGGGCTTTTGATTTTATTACAAAACCCATTAGTATTGAGGTTCTACGTAACTTGGTCGCCAACGCCATTAATCAATCCAACTCAACACAAACAACCGCAGAAATATCAGGACCAACTCAATTATCAGGCAACTCAGATTACATTAAAAGCATTAATTCTACCGTAACAAAATTGTCAAAATCTCAATCTTATGTTTATATTGAAGGCGACAAAGGCACATCGAAAAAACTTATTGCTGAGTGTATTCATAACCTTTCTCAACGAAGAAGTGAACAATTTTTCTCTTTTGATTGCAATGAGAAACATCAAGATTTAACCGATTTATTTGGAAACAGTACAAATAATGATTTATTCGCAGATGCCAACGGAAGCACGCTCTATCTTGAAAACATTGATTGCCTTTCTCTTCCTAATCAAGAAAAACTTTACACTATTCTCATTAAGAAACAAATTAAACAAGCCAATTCAAGTCAGACGCTAAATCTCGATATTCGGCTAATCTGTTCAAGCAGCACTCCGCTAAACTTGAAAACGGCACAAGGCAGTTTTAAACAAAGTTTATTTGATCGAATTAATATAATCAATATAAAAACTAAAGCCTTGGCTGAACATTGTGAAGACATTCCCATCATCGCCAAAGAAATTATCAATAAATACGCAAAGCAATGGCAACAATTGCCTTGCAAAATTGATTCGCAAGCTCTACACAAACTCTGTTTATACGATTTTCCAGGGAATATTCTTGA
The DNA here is from genome assembly GCA_026988115.1 of Lysobacterales bacterium. Taxonomy (GTDB): domain Bacteria; phylum Pseudomonadota; class Gammaproteobacteria; order Xanthomonadales; family Marinicellaceae; genus NORP309. Next base: position 3,810 of record JALSLV010000020.1, read on the forward strand.
ACTCAAACTCATCTTAGAAAAGGCTACCACCTTATGTGATAACAGCATAATCAGGGAAAGCAACTTAGGTCTTGATATTGAAAAAGAGGACTCTCAACCAACACTTATTTCTCAAAGACACGATAAAAATCTTGAAGAATATATTGAAGAAATAGAAATACAAGAAATCACCAAAGCATTAGAGTTAACCAATAACAATAAGACTGCAGCTGCCAAAGTGCTGGGTATTAGCTTTCGAGCGCTGCGTTATCGTGTTAAAAAACTGGGTTTAGATTAATCCCAAATCCCGATATAGAGAACACGATTATAGCACAACTCATTGATACACCTAGAAAACCAATAAAAAGCTTCATCACCAATATTAGATATGATGTTTTGACCTGTCCATCCTAATCTACGTGGATTAGGATGGACAGGTCAAAACATCATATCTAATAAGGCAACTTGCGGTTAACCCAATTAACTATTAAACCTAAAGCTGCCAAAGTCCAAACAATAATCGAGCCACTGGGCAAATCCCAAACAACGGATAACAGCAGACCAAAAAAGTAACCGCCGGCTCCAAGAGATAAACCAATAATCGTTCTTTTCTTAATACTTGTAATTCTTCGGGTTGCAAGTGCGGGAATTATCAAACTAGAAAAGACCAAATAAACCCCAACCAACTGTACCGAAGCGGTAACAGCTATGGCAAATATTAAATAAAATACCGTGTTGTTTTTAGGATTTCTAAAAACGTAACGCAGCGACAAAACAACCGCACTGATCACTGCCAATAAGGTTAATTGGGTATTATCCACCCATAAAATCTGTCCGGTTAAAATGTCCTTAAGGTGTTCACCCGCTTGTGGATTACCCGCGAGCAACAATAAACCACCAGTGGCAGATAGAATAAAAATAACCCCAATAAATGCTTCTAAAGCATCATGGAAATGCCGTTCTAACCAGCCTAAAAATACAGCACCAGTTAAGGCACTAGCCAATGCCACTAATTGTATTTGCCAGCCCGACAACTCATAACCTGAAGTATGAGCCGCTATTAAACCAAGTCCTGCAATTTGAGCAATGGCTAGGTCAATAAAAATAATGCCACGTTTGAGTACTTCTTGCCCCAATGGTACATGTGTTGTCAGAACCAAGATTCCGGCAATAAATGCAGGAATCAAGATGCTCCATTCGACCCCTAAGAAGGTCACCTAACCACCTCTACCATACGGTTAATCGTATCATCAATTAAGCCAAATAAATCGCTAGCATTTTTGGTGCCTCCGATGGTAAAAGGCAGTTCAACAGCAGGAATATCGGTGCGTTTATTCAGCCATTTAGCAGACTTTGGATTTTGATAAGCGGCAAAAATAATCATATCGACTTTATTATTTTTGGCAATCTTAATCAATTTAGATAAGTGGTCAGCGGTCGGTGGTACGCCTGGCTTGGGTTCTAAATAGGCAATAATATCCATGTCCAACCAGTTGCTTAAATAAATCCAACTTTTATGGTGGGCAATTATTTTGCGTCCTTTTAAAACTTTGGCTTGTTTTTGCCATTTCTTTATCGATTCATTCCACTGGCTTAAAAATTCTTTTGTGTTTTGTTGGTAAAATTCAGCATTATCGGCATCCAGTTGTTGCATGCGTTCGGATAATTTTTTGGCAATTTCTGCCATTCTACGAGGATCGCTTTGCACATGGGGATTACCGCTGGCATGAACATCGCCTTGCGAACGATCAATTCGTGTTGGTTTATCCAATAATTTGACAAACGAAGTGGCAATAAAATTGCCTGATTGACCTGACAAAATTTTCTTATTGGCAGACTTGCGTAATAACAAAGGCAACCAACCAATTTCCAACTCAGCACCCGTACAAACCAAAAGGTCGGCTTTGCGAATTTTAGCAATTAGTGACGGACGAGCTTGAATAAAATGTGGGTCTTGTTTGCCATGAGTGGCGGAAAAAGCTTTGATTTTATCTTTGCCAATTTCCGTAGCTAGTGCTGCCCATTCAGGTTCGCAAGTGAAGATATTGAGTTTGGCAAAACTTATGCCAGTAAAGAGGGTTAATGTCATGAGTAGTATTTTTTTCATGTTATTCTCCTAAAATTGGTGTGCGCCATGGCTGCCCATGGAATAGGTGTATTGGAAAGTCCACTGTGCTGGATTGAGTCGGTCTATTTTATCGCTGTATTGAATGCGCCAACGGGTAAATTCACTGGGCAACCACTCCACCATCAGTGAGTTTTGGGTTTGGCTGCCATCGGCTAATAACCCCGCATCGACAAGGCGACTCAAATTAAGACTGTTATTATTTGCCGAAATATTATCGTGTCTAATACCTGCGCGCCAATTCGGTTTAAACAACCAAGCCACCTCGCCATACCAACCATTTTGATTGCCATCATAATCAACCAAGTCTTCTCCTAAAGTACCATCTTCATTGCGCTCGAAGTATTCAAACTGAAATTTAACATTTTGTAGTTTATTGTTGCCATTGGGTGCCCATTTGTAAACAAAATCAAGGGCTTTAATGTCACTATCACCAGTAAAAGCATAATCAGGATTGCCATCCAAACCTTCGCGTTGCTTTACCGAAGCACGCCAATAACTCAAACCCAATTGCCACGAACTGCTGTAACCAATATCACCACCAGTGGTCACAAATGCCGTTTGCGAACCAAAAACATTGTGTTCACCTGATGCTGGAAAACCTAAAGCATTGCCCAACTCTAAGCCTGCCTCTAAGTAAAAATCCGTGGGTAAAAGCATGGATAATTGCAAACCATCATTTTTCAATTGACTGCCAAATAAGGCTTGATAAATCAATGGAGCTTGAGCAAAATCCCATGCATGCGCATGTTGTTCATTTAAGTAACCCAAAGCGGAAAAATAACGTCCTCCTTTTAAAGTCATGCCATAAGGCAAGGATAAGGTTTGAAAAAATAGCTCCTCAATTTCAACGGCAGTTTCACCCGCATCATTGGCAAAAGCAATGGTGGCTTGACCGTAAAATTTATCGTCAATATTGGCAGATAACGTCAGTTCCGACTCGCCAAGATTAAAGCCCTCAGGTTCAACACCTGCCTCAGGACCGATGACAAAACCCGGAAAGGTTAAACCATCCACTTTATGGGCATAATCCACGTATCGTCCATCAAAGATAAGACTCAATGCAGGATTAAAGGCATTGGCATTGCTTGTTTGGCTAGTCTCTGCGATGATTGTATCGGCTTGTGGAATTTCTTCAATCTGTTGCGATTGTTGATTGATTTTGTCTTCTGCAGCTTGCAAGCGCGTTTCAAGTGCGGTAATTTTTGTTTCGTATTGTTGTTTCATTGCCATAATTTCAGCACGTATCGCTTGCAAATCATCGTTTGCAAAACCAACGGACGAAATCAACAACAACAACAAAACTGTTGTGTATTTGATTTTCATGTTTTTTCCTAAATTTGTTTACTTAATTGTTCAGTAAGTCAAAAGCTTACTGGAATTTTTTTGACAAATTAGGCAATAGGTGGTGCGCGCGAAAAATAGTTGAGTTCAACAGCTAAATCGGTAACAAAAACTGTTATGGTTTCAGGTTGAATAAGATTAACAGTAACAACATTCAAAACAATGCTGTCAATGTCTATTGCCGTATCAACCGAATTGATGCATAACAAACAACTGTTATCTGCATTGGGATTGAGGTGTTCGGCTTTATGAGTGGTGTTGGCAACTTGAGCCAGTAGAAAAATAGCGACAAATAAATTGGGTAATAACCACGAAGCTTTGGTTATTTTTGTCCACTTCAATTTATTGAGTAATTTCATTCCCTCTTTATAAACCTCAGGTTTAATGATGTCAAGGCTTTACCAACTCTTTTTTTCTGGGTGGCTTTAATCTTCTTCTTTATCGATAATTTTTGATAAAAAAGTGACAATCTTTTTCTTTACTTTTGGGTGAAATAACAGGCGAAAATGGTTGGTGTTTTCGGTGGTGTGGTGGTTTATCCAATCGGCTTGAGTTTCATCAAGGGCTACGGTTCCATCATTAGGTTGGGGTAATTTTGTCACTAATCGTGCAATGCCAACGCTGTTGGATGTTCCCGCAATCATATAAGATTTTCGAAAGACTTGAGGATTAACGACACCATTGGTTAACGGTTCAGTGGCGTATTTGAGCATCCAGCTTGTCCATTTTTTTTCACTCATGGCTTTTGCCGTACGTGAGCCATTAATGGGAGAGCCCAACATGATTAACTTGCCTGTTTTGACAATGTTAGGAAGACTTCTCATGGATAAAATGCCACCCATAGAATGAACGACTAAATGTACGGTATCTTCTTTGCGTGAATTAACAAAAGCAGTTAGCTTTTGCATATTGAAGTCAAATGGTCGTTTGGTTGTCTTGTAGCCAAAACGGTAAACTTTATAACCTTTTTGAGTCAAATGTTTTGCAATAAAGTGAAAAGACCAGCGACTCATCCACAAGCCGTGAACAAGCACAACAGCTTGTTCATTAATTGGTTCGCTAGTTGGTTGGTTGTTATTCATCTGCCTCAGAATCTTCTTCAACTTCAGGATAGATTGCTTGGACATGAACTTCTGCTAATTGGCTAGCAGGAATCTCTGATGGAGCAGAGGTCAATGGACAACTTGCCGAAGAAGTTTTTGGAAAAGCAATAACATCACGTATAGAATCAACACCACACATTAATGCAGCCATTCTATCTAAGCCAAGTGCGATTCCGCCGTGAGGAGGACAACCGTATTGTAAGGCTTCGAGTAAGAAGCCAAATTTGGCTTCGGCATCTTCTTTGCTGATACCTAGTAATTCAAGCACAGCCGATTGTACGCCTTGGTCATGGATACGAATCGATCCACCACCTAATTCTACGCCATTCATGACGATGTCATAGCCTTTAGAAATGGCTGTACCAGGATTGTCACGTAACTCTTGCTCAGTTCCTGTTGGGGCAGTAAAAGGGTGATGAATGGCATCCCAGCGTTTTTCGTCTTCGTTCCAATCAAACATAGGGAAATCAACAACCCAAAGTGGTTGCCAACCTTCCTTAACCATGTCTAAGTCCTTGCCAACTTTTAAGCGCAACTCACCCATGTATTGAGTAACGGTGGTGTAATCTCCCGCACCAAAGAACAATAAATCGCCATTTTGCGCGCCTGTTTTTTCTAAAATAGCGGTTAAAGAATCATCATCAAGGAATTTTACAATCGGGGATTGCAAACCATCACGCCCCGTTTCTTTGGCATTGACCTTTATCCAAGCAAGCCCGCGTGCGCCAAATTTAGCCACAAACGGTGCATAATCATCAATTTGTTTGCGTGACATGGCAGCACCGTTTGGTATTTTCAAAATTGTCACGCGACCCTTTGGATCGTTGGCAGGGCCAGAAAAGACTTTAAATTCAACATTTTTAACAGCATCTGCCACATCAACAAGTTCTAAATCAATACGCATATCAGGTTTATCTGAGCCAAATCGTTGCATGGCTTCGGCATAGGTCATGCGTGGGAATGGATTGGGTAAATCCACATCCAAAACTTTTTTATAGGCATCACGTATCATTGGTTCTGCCATGTTCAAGATGTCTTCTTGGTCGACAAATGCCATCTCAATATCGAGTTGAGTAAATTCGAGTTGTCTATCAGCACGTAAATCTTCATCACGAAAACAACGCGCGACCTGATAGTATTTATCCATGCCTGACATCATCAATAATTGTTTAAATAACTGTGGGGATTGTGGCAGGGCAAAAAATTTGGCTTGTTGTGTGCGCGAAGGCACAAGAAAATCGCGTGCTCCCTCAGGTGTTGCCTTGGTAAGAATCGGTGTTTCCATATCAAGGAAATCTTGATTATCTAAATGGTTTCGTAAAGTGCTGATAAGCTTACTGCGAAGACGCATGTTTTTTTGCATTGCTGGGCGACGCAAATCAAGGTAACGGTATTTTAAACGAACCGCTTCGGTGGCTTCTTCATCCATCATAAACGGTAAAGGTTTTGATTTGTTTAACACTTCGTAGTTATCCACAACCACTTCAATTTTGCCTGACTTTAAATTTGGATTGGCTTGCCCTTCTGGACGATTACGCACATGTCCTTTGACATGTAAACAGTATTCATATCGTGCGTCTTCAGCAATTTTGAATGCATCGGCATTATCGGGTTCAACCACCACTTGTAAAATGCCTGAATGGTCACGCAAATCAATAAATATGACCCCACCATGGTCACGGCGTTTATCCACCCATCCACACACTTCAACTTGTTGGTCTAATTTTTGTTCTGTAACATTGCCACATAGGTCACTACGCATTGCTTTTTCCTGATTATTAAGTTTTTTAACGAACCGCTAATTTTACTGTTTCTTGCCAGTATTTATAGTTTTTTAAAGAGAATCGGTCGAAAAATGCCGTATTGAATGGATTAATGATTTATAAATCGCGAATGACTCGAAATCCTATGTGCGAATAAGCGCTCTCAGCGTTTAGTTTTTCTTCATGTATGGCTTGGTTGGATTGTTGGCCATGATACCAAGAACTGCCCATTGCAATGGGAGTGTTGCAGTTGCCAGATGAGCAAGAAACCCATTCGCTTACGTTGCCTTGAATATCGTAGAGACCATTTTGTTGTTTGGAAAAGTTGGCTACAGGAGCCGTGTGTTTGTAGTTATCATTACAGTCATAATTACTTTCTTTATTGCGAATTTTATCACCTTCTTTTCCTGCAAGATTACCAGATTTGCATGGCTTAAAGTTTTTATTGGCATCTGCATACATAAGTATCCATTCGTTTTTTGTGGGTAATCGATAGTTGTTTCCTGTTTCTTTTGATAACCATTTTGTGAAAGTGCTAGCATCGGCTTGTGTAATGCAGACAACAGGGTGGTTGTCGTTTTGAGTAAAGAAATGTTTCTTCCACGTTTTTTTGCTAAAAAATGAACCGCCACCTCCTTTTTGTTTGCACTTGGCAGCAATACGGTTGGTTGCATCACTGAATTCTTTATACTGTTCTCGGGTTATTTCTGTGGTTGAAACGGCTAAATCAGGGGTGATTAAGATGGTTTCAATATTTTTTTCATCTAATAGAATCTCGCCAATTTTTGGTTTTTGTTTTAGTTGTGCTTGGGTAGTGAGTTCGGCAATAAGCGCATTATTAGGGTCTATTGTTTTAACAACTTTGGCTAGAGATTTTACTTTTTCAACAGAGAAACGATCAGAAGAAATATCCAATTTTTTTATGGTAGCAATCAAGTCCGTGTTTTGAATCTTATGTTTACGGTTTGAAAATTTGGTTTTGGTATTGAACCTATTGAGTGAACGAGCGTGTTTCAAAGCGGTATTAAATTTATATTTCAGTAGGGCATTTTTTATCAGTTGATAGTATTTGCCTCCAATATTTTCAATGCCTTGCATGGCACGCTTATTTTCAGGGTCGCTCTTGAATACTTGCAACAATTGATCGGTTGCGTTGTTGTTTTTTGGGCGAGAGAGTTGGTATTTTTCAATATTTTGAAAAGCAACGGTTAATAAATTCTCATTACTTTCTGCTGTTGAGCTAAGCTCTGCAGCATCTGTTGTTACTTGTTGTTGTGAAATCAAATCAGTCGGGGTGTTTTCTTCCGTTTTTACGTCTGATTCTTCTTTTAATTCTGAGTTATTGGTGGGGAGTTCACTGTTATTATCAGCGGTCAATGCCGGGAGTTGCTCTTGGTTTTCTGATGCAAATCCATCTTTAAGAATAACCTGTTGAGTCGCTGGTTTTCGAGTTGGTTTTTGTTCAGGAGTCAGTGTTGTTTTGTTTGCTGTTTCGGGGTTAATTGTTTTTGAGTTTTGTGTAGGAGCTGCGACAAGCTCAGTGGTTTTTTGGGGTTTGGAAATTGCAGTTTTGGGTTCAACCGAAGATTTGTTGAGTGAAAACACACCAATCACTAACAACAAAAGAAAGATAGGTATAAACCATTTTAAGTGTTTTTTTGCATCACCAGTCAGTACGTGCTGAATTGATTCATTGGTTCGTTGTAAGGGGCTTGTTGGAATCTTTTGAAGTGCCTGTTTTAACTCTGACATGGATTGATAGCGCTCTTCGGGCAGTTTGGCTAAACATTTATCAATAAGTTTTTGCCAGTGCCGCATTTTAGGAGGCAGTTGAGGCGGTTCGGTACTGACATGATCCACTAAAATTGAGATGCTTTCATCGCCATCAAAGGGCACTGTTCCGGTAAGTCTTTCATAAATGACAATGCCTAAACTATAAACGTCCGTTTGTGGGCTAACCTTGAGTGAACGCGCTTGTTCGGGACTCATGTATTGTGCCGATCCAACAATTTGGTGTTCTTGCGTCATTCGCGTGCCATCTTTTGACACAGCGATACCAAAATCTGCAATTTGAACGTTACCAAATTTATCGAATAATAAGTTTTCAGGCTTAATGTCGCGGTGAATAACGCCGCGCTGGTGAGCAAAAGATAAACCATCGCACACAGACATAAGCAATTTAATGAATTCACTTTCATCTGCTAGAATATAATCGGAAAAATCACCATGATTCAGGTACGGCATGGTGAAAAATATTTCCCCTTTTGAGGTTTGTCCAATATTGTAAATATTGATAATGTTTGGGTGATCAAGCTGGGCTATTGTCTTAGCTTCGTGTTTAAAGCGTTGAACATCCAAGTCATTTTTTGCAATTTCAATGCGCATGACTTTAACAGCAATTTCTCTTTTCAAAGAAATTTGCTCTGCCAAATAGACCACAGACATACCACCTTCACCAATCTCACTGATGATGCGCAAGCCTGGAATCTTAAGGTCTATCTTGTTTAAGTTTTTAAGTCTTTTTGTATCCAAGTTTCTATCCTGTTCGAGCTTTTATTCTATGCTAAATGTTTTTTTATTCCAATAATATTGAGTGTTTAAAGGCACTCTTTGCATTTAAAATTACAAAATTAGCGTAATTATGAAAGTGTTTTAGTGCTGCATGGTAAAATAGGGCAGTTTTAAGCAAGGCTCTCATGTCGGATGGATATTACAAATTTTAGAAAAGACTACACAAAATTCGGATTAACGAGAAAGGATTTAAACAGCAATCCTTTTGAGCAATTTAATCAGTGGTTCGGACAAGCGCAAAGTGCTCAAATAAATGAGCCCAATGCCATGAGTCTTGCTACGGTTAACGAAAATTCACAGCCGTCGATCAGGACTGTTTTACTGAAAATATTTGATGATAAAGGCTTTGTGTTTTTTACCAATTACAACTCTGCAAAAGCTCAGGATATAGCGCACAACAATAATGTGGCATTGTTATTTGCCTGGTTGGATTTAGAAAGGCAAGTGCGGATTTCAGGGAAAGTTGAAAAAATCAGTCAAGCAGAATCGTTTGCCTATTTTACTTCTCGCCCCAAAGGTTCGCAGTTAGGGGCGTGGATTTCTCCTCAATCAAAAATTATTGAATCTCGCGACTTTCTCAAGCAAAAATTAGCCGAAATGAAGTCAAAATTTTCCTCAGGTAAAATTCCTCTGCCAAGTGCGTGGGGTGGTTATCGGGTTGTTCCTGAAAAATTTGAATTTTGGCAAGGTCGTAGCAGTCGCTTACACGATAGGTTTGTTTACCAAAAAGAGGATGGAAAATGGACTATTCACCGATTAGCACCATGAAAAAACTTTACAACAGCCAAGCGATTAAACACATTGACCGTTGTGCGGCTGGTTATTTAAAAATCAGCAGTTTTGAGTTAATGCAACAAGCTGCCCAAGCTGTTTATAGCTATGTTCAACACGAAGAAAAAATCTTGATTGTGACTGGTGTAGGCAACAATGCGGGTGATGGATTTGTTATGGCAACATTGGCATTGGAAAATCAACAGCAAATCCAAGTATGGAGTTTAGTCACTGTTGACAAGTTACCAGCCGATGCAAAAAAAGCAGCGCAGCTTTACAAAGCAAAAGGCGGTGAAATTATTTATGAAGCACCCATAGAGCCTTTTAATTGTGTTGTTGATGCTATTTTTGGCACAGGTTTGAATCGAAAAGTGGGTGGAGAATTTGCCTCTGCTATTGGCTGGATAAATCAACAAAGTTCTCCAGTTTTAGCCGTTGATATTCCCTCAGGATTGGATGCAAACACAGGTGTTATTCAAGGCTGTTGTGTTAAAGCTGATAAAACCATTACCCTTTTAAACCCTAAAATCGGTTTGTATACCAATTGGGGTAAAAACCAGTGTGGGCAAGTGTATCTTGAAGCATTAGCGGTTCCCGATGAAGTTTATGACGAAGTTGAATCTTCGTGTTTTTTACTGGATAAGCGAGTCTTAAGCCATCGTGTTTTTATAAGAAATGAAAATTCTCATAAAGGAAGTTTTGGTGCGGTCGTTGTGGTTGGTGGGCATGATGCGATGTTCGGTGCTTTGGTGTTGTCTGGTCAATCAGTGTTAAGAAGCGGTGCTGGATTGGTTGAAGTGGTCAGTAATCACAAGCTGGCTTGTCTTATCTCAATAGCACAGCCTGATTTGATTGCGGCCATTGATTTGGCTTCTTCACGGTTGCTATCAAAAGCAGAAGTTTTAGCCATTGGCCCTGGTTTGGGATTGAATCAAGAATCTCGTGATGTATTGGATTATTGCCTTAACCAAAAGAAGAGGATGGTTATAGATGCCGATGCGTTAACTTTGATTGCTCAACAGCATGAATTTAATGGGGATGCAGTTCTGACACCACACCCAAAAGAAGCGGCTAGTTTGCTGCAAGTTAGTATCGAAACAATTCAATCTAATCGGGTAAACTATGCGCTTGAAATCAGTAAAAAATATAACTCAATTGTCGTTTTAAAAGGTTCAGGGACGGTTATAGCTCAACCATGTGGAACAACTTATGTGTGTCCATTTGGGTATTCGGGTATGGCAACAGCTGGGATGGGCGATGTCTTGACAGGAATAATTGCAGGTTTGATGGCACAAGGGTTTTCCTCAATTGATGCTGCCAATACTGCTGTTGTATGGCATGCACTAGCGGCACAAGCCTGCAACAAAGGCACTGGTTTAATGGCATCGGATGTTATTGATAAGTTACCGGAGATAATCCAATGAAAGTTGATGTCAGTAGCCTCACACAATTAGAAAAATTCGCTCAACTATTTAGCCAAAGCATTAAACCAGGGGATGTTGTTTTTTTGCAAGGAGATTTGGGTTCAGGCAAGACAACGTTTACTCAATTTTTACTCAAGCACTTGGGTTACCAAGGTCGAGTTAAAAGTCCAACCTATGCCATTTATGAGAGTTATAAACTCAGTCAGTTTGAGTTGATTCATATGGATTTATACCGATTAAGTAGCCCAGAAGAACTTTATTACATGGCAATTGAGGAAATAATTGATAACCACAATGTGGTTATTATTGAATGGCCGCAGAAGGGAAAAGGGGTTTTGCCAACACCAAGTCAAACGCTGACTTTCAAATTGCTTAATTCTACTTTAAGAGAGTTAAATCTAGATAATGCATGACATATATTCCCTATCTTGCTGTATTTTAACAATAAAAGTTGTTTTTTATAGGTGAAAACTCTAAAATTTAGTGATGAAACTGAAAATTGTAATTTTATTCTCATTGGTTTTTACCTTAAGTGCATTAGCAACCACTAAGGTCAAGGGCTTGAGGGTGTGGACGAGTCCTGAAGACACTAAGGCGGTGATTGATTTGTCTGAACAAGTTGATTACAAATTGTTTCAATTGGAAAATCCGCCTCGTGTTGTGGTTGATATTGAAAACACCAAAATCACCAAAAAGTTTAACTTAAAGAACAATTCTGTAATAAGAAAAATCCGCCACGGAAAAAAAGGCAAGACAACTTTGCGCTTAGTTTTTGATTTAACAAGCCAGCAAAATGCTAAGAGTTTTTTACTTAAGCCTGCCAAACAATACGGACATCGGTTGGTTATTCAATTGAGTAAACCTAAAGCAAAAAAGAAGAGAGTCACTCAAAAACACAAAAACAAAGACAGAGATATTATTATAGCAGTCGATGCTGGACACGGTGGTGAAGATCCAGGAGCCAGTGGCGCATCGGGTACGAAGGAGAAAACAATTACCCTGCAAATTGCAAAAAGGCTGGCGCAAGCAATTAATAAAGAAAAAGGCATGAAAGCGGTTCTTATTCGAGAAGGTGATTACTATGTTGCTTTGCGTAAACGTTTTAAAAAAGCACGAGAAAAACGTGCGGATTTATTTGTCTCTATTCATGCAGATGCTTTTCGTGACCCCAAAGTGCATGGCATGAGTGTTTATATTCTGTCAAAAAAAGGAGCGACATCTGAAGCGGCAAAATGGCTAGCCCAATCTGAAAACAATTCGGATTTGGTGGGTGGAGTCGTGCTTGAAGATAAAGACAATGTGTTGGCAAAAGTTCTGTTGGACTTATCGCAAAATGCATCAATGGAAGCCAGTTATAAGGCCGCGAAAAAAGTGTTAACAGCTTTGAAATTGATTGAAAAACCTCATAAGAAAAATGTTGAACGTGCTAGCTTTGTGGTACTAAAGTCTCCTGATGTGCCTTCAATGCTGATTGAAACGGCTTATATCAGCAACCCCAAAGAAGAAAAAAGGCTAAAGACCAAAAAATTTCAACAAAAGTTAGCCAGCTCAATCAAAGACGGGATTAAACAATATTTTTATAATTCCCCTCCCCCAAATACGTGGATAGCCAATCACATAAAGACAGCAAAACATACGGTTGCAAGTGGTGAAACATTGGGAGCTATTGCACAGTCTTATAAAGTTTCAATGAATGAATTGAAGCGGCTCAATAACAAAGTATCAAACAACATTCGGGTTGGAGAGGTGTTAATTTTACCTAAAATCATACCCTAAAAGTCTCACTTGATAATGAGACGTGCTAAGTGGTTGTGCTATAATTGTGTTTTCACTATCGTGATTTGGGTGTTATGAGTTCCAATACAAAGTTTCAAAAATTAATAGCCACAAAATATCAGGTTTACAATAGCTTGTTTCTAACCTTGCCATTTGAAGGTGTTGCCGATGTGGGAATGCTACTGCCTTTATTGTCAAAATATTGTCTTGATGAATTTAATAACAATAAAACTCCCAAAGGCATTATTGATGACTTTTTATTAACTTACACGAGGATTAATAACGAAAAAGATAAAATATCCACTCTCTTTAAGTTCATGCAATACATTGAACGTCAGGTGGTTTTATTTGATGCAGTGGAAGATTCTGCCTACGAAAAAATCCACAACTTCAATGGCAATGGCACAATTCCATTTGTTTTTAATCGAGCCAAAAGTACCCAGCAGACGCAAGCACTTATTAAAAAGTTGCATAATTTTAAAGCTAAAATTGTATTAACCGCTCACCCCACACAATTTTATCAGGGGCGTGTTTTATCCATCGTTAGTGAATTAGAAGAAGCGATACGAAACAACAATTTAGATACAATTAATGAACTTTTACAACAGTTAGGGCAAACCGCATTTGTCAGTTCAGATGCGCCATCACCCTTTGAAGAAGCAACGCGATTGATGTGGTATTTGGAAAATGTCTTTTATCATTCTATTGCTAAAGTGCACGGTCGTATAAGAAAAGAACTTTCAAAATTAGGTATTAGTGACTTCCGAAATGATATTATTAATGTGGGTTTTTGGCCTTGTGGAGACAGGGATGGCAACCCCTATGTTACCTCTCAGATAACGCATGAAACAGCTAAACAATTAAGGCATAAGGTTTTTATTTGTTATTTTAAGGATTCAAAAATTCTTAAAACTCGCATGACTTTCTCTGGTGTGGATCATTTGGCAGAGAATATTTATAACAAATTAGCAGAAACTATTTACAATTCTGGAGGAGAGACTTATCAAAACAAAACCCAATTATTGGATGACTTAAACGAAATTAAGCAAATAGTTAGGGATAAACACAACGGTTTGTTTATTGATGTTGTAGAAGATTTTATAGTTAAAGTGCATTTGTTTGGATTTTATTTTACAAGTCTGGATATTCGCCAAGATTCACGAATACATGCTGAAGTTTTGACTGATGTTTTTTCCGCCTTTCATCAAGGTAAATTGTCGGATTCTATTCAAGGTAATATACCTAAAGACTATTCGCAACTAGATGATAAAAGTAAGATTAATGTATTGCTCAATATTAAGGGAGAGGTCAATCCAGAAATATTTAGAGCCTCAATGACAAAAGAAACGCTTAAATCCTTTTATGTCATTAAAAAAATTCAACAAGAAAATGGGCAAGAAGCGTGTCGACGGTATATTATTTCAAATACCCAATCCACCAGAAATCTTATCGAAGTGTACGCATTAGCGCGCTTGTGTGGATGGACTAAGGATGATTTTTCCCTTGATATTGTGCCCTTACTAGAAACCATTGATGATTTGGATAATGGTAAGGAAATTTTGGGTTCTTTGTATTCCATACCTGCTTACCGTCAACATCTTGAGCAAAGGAACAACCGTCAGTACGTGATGCTTGGCTTTTCTGATGGAACCAAAGATGGTGGTTACCTTAAAGCCAATTGGGGAATTTTTAAGGCCAAGGAAAACTTAAGTCAAATCTCCATGAAAAACAACATAAATGTGGTGTTTTTTGATGGGAGAGGAGGGCCTCCTGCTCGTGGTGGTGGAAACACCAATAAATTTTACTCCTCATTAGGCGAAAATATTGCCAACCACGAAATTGAATTAACAGTTCAGGGACAAACGATTTCATCCAACTTTGGGACATTAAACTCGTCGCAATATAATTTAGAGCAATTGCTTTGTGCAGGACTAGAGAACACCGTTTTTAAAGGGGATGTCGCCAGTCTTGATGACAAGCAGCATGAATTGATTGAGGATTTATCCGAATTAGGTTTTAAAGCTTATAACGCATTCAAAAACGACCCCGTATTTATTGATTACCTTGAGGATGTCTCGGTGCTTAAATATTATGGCTTAACCAATGTTGGTTCTCGCCCTGTCAAGCGGCAGTCAAATAAAAAATTGAACCTCTCTGACTTGCGAGCCATTCCTTTTGTGGGTGCTTGGACGCAAATGAAGCAAAACGTTCCTGGATTTTATGGTGTTGGGTATGCTCTTAAACGATACGAAGATGCAGGGCGATTACAAGAAGTCACTGACCTCTATAGGCAGTCCTTGTTTTTTAGAACGTTAATCGATAACTCCATGCAAGCTCTGAGTAAAAGTTACTTTCCACTGACCTCTTATTTGCAAGAAGATGAAAAATTTGGCAAATTTTGGCAAGGAATTTACGCAGAATTTAAGCAAACTAAACGTTTATTATTGATAATATCAGGACAAAAAACACTGTTAGAGACAGCACCCTATACTAAAGCATCAATAGCCATGCGTGAAAAAATTATCCTGCCGCTAATTACCATTCAACAATACGCTTTAATGCGAGTCAAAGAAATCGAAAGAAATGGGGGAGATGAAAACCTTAAGTCAGTCTATGAAAAAATCATCATACGCGCCTTTTTTGGCAGCATTAACGCATCACGTAATGCAGCGTAAATGCGGTTTGTTAATGCTCCAAAGGGCGTAATTTTTTAGAGGCTTTATGTAAAGTTCCATTGATAAAGGTATGAGCGCCATCACCGCCGTATTGTTTTGCCAGTTCGATGGCTTCATTTAAAACAACTTTATAGGGAGTCTCGGGATTATTTTTAAATTCATAGACACCTATCATCATGATGGCTTTTTCCACTTCTCCTACAGCATAGTTTGAGCGTTCCATTAATGGGTTGATTTCGGCTTTGACTTCATCCATATTGGCAATTATCCACCGCAAGGTTTGTTGGAAAAAAGTTTGGTCAACTTTGCCCATGTCTTGTTCGGTTAAAAATTGATTAATAATGTCACTAGCAGGCGACTCATTCATTTGCCATTGGTATAAAGCTTGCACTAATCTTTTTCTTGCGCGTCTTTTAGCTGCTAATGGCTCAGGTAATTTCTTGTTTTTTTTGTTACTCATTTTTTAATCCTTTATTTGCTGCCATAGACAGGGAATTGATGACAAAGATTTGTCACTTTTGATTTTACAGTTTCAATGATTTCATCATTGTCAATATCATCAATAATATCAGCAATCCAATTAGCAATTTGCTTAAATTCATTTTGTCCAAAACCACGGGTGGTTCCAGCAGGTGAGCCAAGGCGTAATCCAGAGGTGACAAAGGGCGATTTCGGATCATTTGGAACGGCGTTTTTATTGACCGTAATATGCGCCTCGCCTAAACGCGCTTCAGCAATCTTTCCTGTGATGTCTTTATCCACTAAATCTAATAAGAATAAATGATTTTCTGTTCCGCCTGAAACAATGTTGTAACCCCGTTTGATTAATGTCTTCGCCATCACATCGGCATTGTTAACCACGTTTTGTTGGTAAGTTTTAAACTCTGGTTGCAGGGCTTCTTTAAAGGCAACGGCTTTGGCTGCAATAATATGCATCAAAGGGCCACCCTGAATACCTGGGAAAACGATAGAATTTAATTTTTTTTCAATTTCGGGGTTTTGTTTGGCTAAAATAATACCACCGCGCGGCCCTCGTAAGGTTTTGTGTGTTGTCGAGGTAGTGACATCGGCAATATTAACTGGGCTTGGGTAAACGCCTGCTGCCACCAAGCCAGCAATATGAGCCATATCCACCATAAAATAAGCCCCCACTTCATCGGCTATATCGCGAAACTGTTGCCAATCAATTTTTTTGGAATAAGCCGAAAAGCCGCCAATGATCATCTTGGGTTTATGTTTTAATGCCATTTCACGAACATTATCAAAGTCAATTGCACCTGTGTCATCATCAATGCCGTATTGAACGGCATTAAATAATTTGCCCGAAATATTAACCTTAGCACCATGTGTTAAATGACCGCCGTGATCAAGACTCATGCCTAAAATAGTATCACCTGGTTGCAAGAGTGCCAGATAGACTGCTTGGTTGGCTTGCGAACCTGAATGTGGTTGCACATTGGCATAATCGGCATTAAATAATTCTTTAACTCGGGAGATAGCCAGTTGCTCTGCAATATCGACATACTCACAACCGCCATAATAACGTTTGCCAGGATAGCCTTCGGCGTATTTATTGGTCATTTGACAGCCTTGGGCTTCCATCACGGCAGGCGAGGTGTAGTTTTCAGAAGCAATCAACTCAATATGGTCTTCTTGGCGTTGGTTTTCTTTAACAATCGCTGCGTACAATTCAGGATCTTTTTTGGCAATACTGTCGTTTCGATTAAACATAGGGCTACTCTTATATCTAAGGTCTAAAAAGGGGCTTATTCTACTATGTTAGTTCAATTAAAGTTAAATTTATTGCTATAGATTTCACGAATATGATACTTATACCTGTGATAAAATGCGTAATATGAAAAATTTAACTATTTTTGTGCTATTAATTGCAGCTTTTGAGAGTCAATCCCAGCTTAAATATGATGCGGGGTTTGAAACAGGAACTTACTCGCCTTGGGCAGAAGTTAACTACAACTTAAACAACCCATTATCGAATCAATTTCAGATTGTAACATCACCTGTACGCCAAGGCACTTATGCAGCAAAAACCACAGTGCATGATGGCGATGAATTTATGAATACGGGTGGTGAACGGTGTGATTTAGAGATAGACCCGTCACAAAGAGAGCATGTAGGAGATGATTTATGGTATGCCTTTTCTGAGCAGTTTTCTAGTGATTGGCAAAATCCAGGACCGCCACCTGATGGCGACTGGTTGGTGATAGTTGATTGGCATGCCAGTGCAAATTATCCAAATGTGTGTCAGGTGATGCAACTTGAAACCGATTCTACTGGCGCATTGATTTTGCAATTGTTGACAGGCAATGTTGAAGGGTATGATTGTTTTACTGGGAGTGGAACGGCACACTATTATAGTGAAGTGGTTTTGCCGAGTATTTCTCCTGGGTTGTGGCATGATTTTGTATTTCATGTCGTTTGGACAACAAGTAATTCTGGTTCGGTAGAGTTGTGGCATTTACTTGAAGGACAACAAGAATACACTAAAATTGCAGATTTGCATAATATCCCAACACTGCAATACAAAACAGATGCAAACAACCCTGATGTACCCTATTTTATTTGGGCGCACTATCGTTCCGCACTCAATACACATACCTCGATACTTTATAAAGACGGTTGTAGGATTGCATTAAATTCTGATGCTTTGATTGAAGGCGATTTATACAATGTATTTGGAAAATTATTCTTTAATGGATTTGAATGATGTTTGATATTAATAAACAATTACAAAAAGACACACACTATTTAATTAAGAAAGACTGTTTTCATTTGTTGCTGCTTAAAAATGCCTCGATTCCTTGGGTCATTATTGTTCCTGAAACTCATGTTGTTGAAGTTTTTGATTTGCCTGAAGCGACACAACAAAGTTTGAATAAAATAATACAGCAAGTAGCACATTACTTTAGGCAGGAGTTTGCATCTACAAAAATGAATGTAGCAGCTATTGGCAATATCGTTTCACAATTACATATTCATGTTATAGGTAGACAAAAAGGTGATGGGTGTTGGCCCGATGTGGTTTGGGGCAATGAATACCCCTTTGTTGAATGGTCTAACGAAAAACTAAAAAAAATAAAACAAAGTTTTAAATTAACCCAAATCCCGATATAGAAACGCGTTTTAGAGTGCAATTGCTTGATATACATAGGAAACTAAGAAAAACTAAAGTCACCTTATTAGATATGATGTTTTGACCTGTCCATCCTAATCTACGTGGATTATGAAAGGCAGTATAATATATTGTCTTTGCATACCATAATTTAGGGGACAGGTCATGAACCATATTACCAAACTATTAGA
>JALSLV010000021.1 GCA_026988115.1 Lysobacterales bacterium
CTTTAATCGTTCAACAACGATATTTTTATGTGGCAAAACCAAAGCAGAGGCATCACCAAGTGGTGTAAAAGTATCAAACCCAGTTATTTTGCTAATTCTTGGAGGGTTTTTTAGCCCTTCAATAATAGCACTAACGACACCCTCACCTACCGATGCGGACTCTCTGCCTTCATCGACAATCAAAATTGTATCAAATTTTTGTGCTAATTGACAGATGCTTTTTTTATTTAACGGTTGTAACCAACGTAAATCCATTGTTGCCACTTTATCTGTGTGCGTTAAGTTAAACTCCTTTATAGCCTCCAAACTCATGGGCACCCCATTAGCATACGTGATGATGAGAATGTCTTGTGCTTCTTTGTTGTAAACTTTTGTTTCACCAATAGCAATGGACTTATCTTGAGTGGGGTAATCAAAACACCATTTATTATCACCCTCTTGGTATAAATCCTTTTTCATGTACAAGGCGATAGGTTCTAAAATGATGGATACACGTTTATCAGTTTGTGCTAATGCCATTAATGTTCGCATCATCATCACGGCATCATCTCCACGCGATGGACAAGCAACAATTAGCCCTGGAATATCGCGCAATGCTGCCATGGAATTGTCGTTATGAAAATGCCCTCCAAAACCTTTTTGATAACCTAATCCAGGTATGCGTACCACCATTGGGTTAGCAAATTGATTGTTGGAAAAGAATTGTAAACTAGCCGCTTCACCTCGAATTTGATCGCAAGCATTGTGAAAATACGCCAAATACTGAATCTCAGGTATTGGAATCATGCCCATGTTTGCATAACCTTGTGCCAAGCCTAAAATAGTTTGTTCATCTAATAGAGTATTGAATACCCGTTTGGGTGAAAACTTTTTATACAAACCTTTGGTTAAGGTGTAAACTCCGCCTTTTTGTGCCACATCTTCGCCGAAAACCAGTGAATTGTCGTATTTAAGCATGATGTCGGTTAAGCCTTTATTTATCAAAACAGCCATGTGTTTTGCTGGCTGATTCTCTGGCAACATTTTCTCATTACCAAATATTTTGATGCGCTTGTCTTTATCTACGGGTTGGATAGCTTGTTGATTGACTAACTGCTGAGAATAAGGAGCTAATGGTCGCATTACTTCATCAATATCAGTGATACGTTCTTGCAAATCCGCCTTGTAAGCCGACTCCATGCAACGCTTATTCATTCTTTCATAAAGGTCTAAAATATCCTTTGGCGACATGATGCCTGCATCTACGGCAATTTTAGCAGATTTTAACAAGGGATCTTTGGCTTCTTCTGCTTCTAATTCGTTTATATCGCGGTAATCCACTTCAAAATCAGTGCCTGCATGCCCCATTAAACGGGTTGTTTTTAAATGCAAGAAAACGGGTTTTCGCTCATAGCGGCAAAAATTAACAGCACGTTGAATTTGCCTGTAACCATTTGCTAAATCTAAACCGTCTGCTTGAAAATATTGCAGACCTGGTCGGTGTTTGAAGTTTTTCTCAATCCAACCGCTGGGAGTCTTAACCGAAATCCCTATGCCATTGTCTTCGCAAATAAATAAAACGGGTACATCCAAGCCCTGATAACTTGCCCAAGCTGCGGCATTAAATGCTCCTTGTGCTGTTGAATGGTTACTGCTGGCATCACCAAAATTACATATAATTATTGAATCATCTGGAATCGGCAATCCAGAATTGGAACGTTTTCCTAATTCAATACCAAGTGCTGTCCCTACTGCTTTTGGCAAGTGACTAGCAATAGTGCTTGTTTGCGGTAAGACCCATAACTCTTTAGAGCCCCAAACTTTATGGCGACCACCTGAGGATGGATCGCTTTTACTGGCAGCAAAAGACAGGCAGGTATCATAAATTGGATCAATTGATGAAATATGACGCGAACGCTCCATCATAAAGCCACCACTGCGATAATGCAGAAATGCAGGGTCGGTATGACGGGTTAATCGTCCTAACATAACACTGCCTTCGTGTCCTGATGAACCGATTGTATAGAAAACTTTATTTTCCAAACGTAAAGCCCGCGCCATTAAATCCAGTTGTCTTGACATGATTTGCGATGTAAACATTTCAATAAGCGATTTTTCATCTAAACCATATTCGTTTAAATTCAACAATATATTAGGTTTTTTTAACGCTTTAACAAAGGCTTTAAAATTATCATCGACCACTTGAGCTCGATTGATGTTTTTTGATTTGTTAGTTAATTTATTTTTTATTTTGTTAAGAATTGCCATGGTATTTTAGAATGCATTTTTGCCAGTTAATTCACGACCAACCACCAGCTGATGAACCGTTTCGGTTCCTTCATAAGTGATAACACTTTCTAAGTTTAGTGCATGACGGATAGCCACATGCTCGGTTGTTATCCCTGCTCCGCCCAATAAATCACGGCAATCACGTGCGATATCAATTGCCATGCGGACATTATTCCATTTAGCAATCGAGATTTGTGTGGGTTGCAGTTCACCTTTGTCTTTTAAACGCCCAAGTCTTAGTGCCAAAGTTTGAGCCGTGGTAATCTTACGCGCCATTTCAGCCATGCGCAATTGCACAATTTGGTTTTCATTAAGGGCTTTGCCAAACAAAATACGGTCTTGGGTATAATCCAAGACTTCTTGTAAGCACGCTTGTGCACAACCAATTGGTCCCCAAGAGATGCCATAACGCGCATTAGACAAACATGTTAAAGGACCTTTTAAGCCAATAACTTTTGGTAAGCGGTTTGCATCTGGAATGCGAACTTCATCAAAAAATAAAGCGGAGGTCACAGATGCACGCAATGACATTTTCTTTTTAATGACTTCGGTTGTGAAGCCTTTGGTATCTTTTTCAATCAAAAAACCTTGCACGCCTTCATCGGTGTGCGCCCAAACGATAGCAATATCTGCAATTGAACCATTGGTTATCCACATTTTTGAACCATTAACAACCCAGTCATCTCCATCCTTTTTCGCCCATGTTTTCATGTTCATCGGATCTGATCCGCCGTGAGATTCTGTTAATCCAAAGCAACCAATCACCTCGCCTCGTGCCATGGGAGGTAGCCATTTTTGTTTTTGCTCTTCTGAACCAAATTCTGAGATGGGAAACATACACAAAGAGCTCTGAACCGATGCAAAACTGCGCAAACCCGAATCGCCACGTTCCAATTCTTGGCAAATTAATCCATAGCAGGTATAACTCAATCCTGCACAATCATATCCCTCAATGGTGCTGCCAAAAAGTCCTAAATCTGCCATTTCAGGAATCAAATCCATAGGAAATTCATGTTTATCAAAAGCATCACCAATAATAGGCAATACACGTTCATCTACCCAACGCCCAATTGAGTCTTGCACCATGATTTCTTCTTCTGAAAGTTCAGAACGGATATCGAATAAATCAAGTGGGTTTAAAGTTTTTTTCATTTGTTGTCCCCAAATAAATTGCATTAATATAAATGCACAGCATTTTACCTCGAATCCGATTGCTAAAACTAATGAAAAGAAGAAAACATAAAAAATTTAGCGTTTTACACTCACTTCACTCTCATGCTATCATGCACAATTAACTAACCAATCCATAGCAAAGAATAAATAATGAAAGCCATCTCCTCTCGCCACGTTTTTACTCAGGGAAAATTACAAGAAGCTACTATTGTCTATAACAATGGAGTCATTACTGACATCGTTTCAGCAAAAGACATTCCAAAGAACTGTCCACACTGCGATTATGGAGATTTAGTTATCATGCCTGGTTTAGTTGACACACATGTTCACATCAATGAACCTGGAAGAACCGATTGGGAGGGCTTTAATACCGCCACAAAAGCCGCTGCAGCAGGTGGTGTTACCACAGTAATTGATATGCCATTAAATTGTATTCCGGTGACCACAACTTTAGATGCGGTTAATGTTAAAAAAAACTGTCTTAAGAATCAGATGTGGGTTGATATTGGCTTTCATGGCGGAGTTATTCCTCATAATGAGCACGAACTTAAGGGAATGATGAAGGCTGGAATCAATACATTTAAAGCCTTTATGATTGATTCGGGGGTGGATGAATTTCCTGCAAGTGACACAAACACTCTGGATAAAGCCATGCCTATATTAGCCAAAGGAGGAGCCACCTTATTGGTTCATGCCGAATTAGATAATTCCTGCCAGCAACCATTAATACATGATAAGGCATCCTATGATGAGTTTTTGAACTCTCGACCTCATAAATGGGAGTTAGATGCGATTGCGCTGATTATTCGATTAGCTCAAAAACACGATTGTAAAGTGCATATTGTGCACTTAAGCTCTGCAAAAGCCTTAAACCTTATTAAAGTGGCACAAGATAAAGGCATTAAGATTAGCGCAGAAACTTGCCCGCATTACCTCATTCTAAATTCCGAAAGCATTCCAAATGGTGACGGACGCTTCAAATGTTGTCCGCCTATACGAAACCACCGCAATCAAATGGCTTTGTGGCAAGGGCTAGAGAAAGGAATAATAGACTTTATTGTTTCTGATCATTCGCCTTGCACCCCTGCATTAAAACGCCTTGAAGAACAAAACTTATGGGATGCTTGGGGCGGAATTTCATCATTACAATTTGGATTAAGTTTAATTTGGAACTATTTGAAAATAAACAACTATTCTATTGAATATTTAGTTAAATGGATGTGTGAAAACCCTGCAAAACTAGTTGGTTTAGAGAATCAAAAAGGACAAATTAAAAAAGGTTTTCAAGCAGATTTTGTTATCTGGGATCCAAACAAAAAACACACTATTGACAAAAAGGAAATATTATTTAAAAATAAAATGTCAGCCTATGAACAACACAAAGTATTTGGTGTCATAGAGCAAACTATTTTAGCAGGCGTGGTGATTTATGATAAAAACAAAGAGAATAATTTCACGCATAAACCAAATGGTAGATACTTATAGAGTCATCACTTATCATTCTCATGTGCGGGAATGATAAATTTTAATATACATTACAACGCGGAGCTTGGGAACGAGGATACGATATAACCAATGAACAAATTTACCAACTTGATTGATTTAGCAGCCGAAAGAACCGGCGGTAAAACTTTAGAGTGTACTGATGATTTCTTTGCACCTATGGAAAACTTACTCAAACCTGGACGTGGAATTTTTATAGAAGACAAATACACCGATCATGGCAAATGGATGGACGGATGGGAATCACGCCGCAAACGCGTGGAGGGACATGATTGGGTTGTTATTAAACTTGGATTACGCGGTGTTATTGCTGGTGTTGATATTGATACCAACCATTTTTTAGGCAACCACCCTCCTCATGCTTCACTTGAGGCTGCTTGTGTTGCTGGCATTCCAACAGAACAAGACTGGGTAGAAATTCTTGACAAAAACCCATTGGAGCCAGGGTCTCAAAATTTATATGAAATTGAATCCAATAACGAATGGACGCATCTACGCTTGCATATTTATCCTGATGGTGGCGTCGCTCGCCTAAAGGTTTATGGTGAAGTTAAACCCGATTGGTCACAAGTGGATAAAGAGGATATGTTAGATTTAGTTGCTGTTGAGAATGGCGGCAGAGTTTTATCGTGTAATGACATGTTTTTTAGCCATAAAGACAACCTTATCATGCCTAACCGTGGCGCTAACATGGGCGATGGTTGGGAAACAAAAAGAAGAAGAGGACCTGGACATGATTGGGCAATATTAAAATTAGGTCATGCGGGTACGGTTAAAGAAATTGAGGTAGATACTTGTCACTTTAAAGGCAATTACCCAGATCACTGCTCGATTGAAACTATATATGCTCCTGATGCAAATGAAGAAAAGTTAAATGAACTCAATTGGCAAGCCTTATTAGCTGAAACCAAATTATCAGCTGATAAACAGCATTATTTTACCAAAGAACTGCTGCACCATAATAAAATCACCCATTTACGTTTAAATATTTTCCCCGATGGTGGCATAAGTCGTATTCGAGTCAATGGAATAATTGGATGAATATTAACCAATTCAATCACTTATCAAGACAGCAAGCTTTTACTGAATTAGAAAAATGCTGTGGCAGCCAAACATGGATAAAAAGCATGATAAATGCACGCCCTTTTTTGGATGCCGAGTCTTTGCATAAAAAATCAGATGAGATTTGGTCAACTGTTTCTAGGGCTGATATATTGGAAGCTTTTAAGCACCATCCGCAAATTGGCAATATTGATGAATTAAAAAAGAAATTTGCCAGCACCGCAACATGGGCAGACAACGAACAACAAGGCACAGCACAAGCATCCGATGAGGTGTTACACGAATTAAAAAAAGGCAATGAAGATTATTTAAACAGGTTTGGTTTTATCTTTATTGTTTGTGCTACAGGTAAAAGTGCCCAAGAAATGTTAGATTTACTCAAATCCCGCCTTCCCAATGATGAAGCTATAGAATTACACATTGCAGCTAACGAACAAAACAAAATAACGCATTTACGCTTAGATAAAATGCTGGAGAAAAACAAATGAGCCCTATTACCACACACGTGTTGGACACTGCCAAAGGCTGTCCTGCCGCCAATATTGCCGTGACTTTAGAGTATTTAGCTGAGGGCAACTGGCGTTTAATTGCCACAGGATCAACTGATAATGACGGCCGCATTATGGATTGGATGGATACTGATTCAAATAAAGGGGAATACCGTATTACTTTTGAAACGGCTAAATATCATAATAATAAAGGCTTTTTCCCGAGTGTCACAATAAATTTTATGATAGACAACCCCAAACAACATTACCACGTACCTTTATTATTAAGTCCATTTAGTTTTTCAACCTATCGCGGTAGTTAATTCCGGTTAATTAAAAATAGTGACACCAAAAGCAGGTAGTACATTTTGAAAAAGTCGAATAATAAAAAGTATACTCATAGCAATCATTGCAAAAAAAAGGAACTTTTTATTCTTTAAAAGTGACATCTTATTTTCAAGTGCCTTCACTTTCTGTTTATTAAATATCCCTTTTTCGTAATATAGTGAATAAAAGATATAAACAGCATATGCAATAACTGCCAAATCCACTAAAACAAATATCTGATTACCAGAAATCATATTATTTCCACCAATAATGAACCGTATAAGTAATCACTTTTTCTTGTTCAGGTTTTAAATCAACATCAAATTCTATTGTACTCGAATTTTGTTTGACGTATTTATCGGAAGCTTTCTGAATTTTCCAATTACTCCAACGGTATAAAGGCTCGATGACTTTAACTTTAGTATTGCTTTCTTTTTGGTTGCGAATTTTGATTTCAAAAGTTTCGGTAATCTCATGTTTTCCAACGATAATATTGGTTTGTTTTCGTTCTCCAACGACATCAAAAGAATTACCCAATTCAATCGTTACTGTTTCGTTTCGTGGCGTGTGGTCAATTATATCTTCGCCAATAAACTCTAAGGAATTATCAGCGGCATCCAGTTGACTGACTCGAATACGACCAGCAGGTAAAGGCATGCCCAAGCCTTTTTCCTTAGAATTTTCAAAACTGACAAAAGCCTTAACCTTTGGCTTGGCAACTCGCATGTAGTTTCTATCCGCAATTGGGCTGTAATAATGGTGGTTGGTGATTTGAGAGCCATTAAAGACTAAGTCTTTTGAACATTCGATATTATTAGCAGCGGGAAACAGTTCAATTTGTTTGGTTGAATTATTAGGCAAGTCAACCCGTCTTGGTAAAGTATACAAATGGTATTCAAATAAAGATTTTTCTTGAAAGCCAGCTTCTGCCATTGGTACAGACATGGTTTTTGCCAAAACCATTCCTTTTTGTCTGCCATAGTTCGGTTCTGCTCTATGCACATTACCAGCAATTAATTTTAATTTTGTGTCTTTAAAACTGCTGCCGGCTTGGTTAAGTAAACTCACCCACGAAGATAAATCCATGGTGCATTGACCGTCTTCTTCACGCAGGGTCAAATTGTAATCCGCCCACCAAGTCATGCCTTTGGTTTGGTAAGTCACCCGAGCCAATTCATCGCCTGCTTTTTTTCCATTAAGCAGCCATAAAAGAGTAGGCTTGGTTAATAAACCTCCAGGTAACGAGGGAAAAGCAACACTATCGTATTTACTCAAGGTTATAACCGAACCATCGGCTTCTTGTACAATAATCCCACCATTTGTTCCGAGCAACTTACCACGAATAGTTTTATTTGCACCTCCAGAGGTTTGCTCAACTACGACTTGTTGCCCTGTGTATTTTTCCAATAGTTTCTGGGTACTAACAATATCAAATTGGTAATTTTGATCCAAAACATAAGCCGCTCCTGGATGATTTGGCGTACTAAAGGACACGGTTGTCGGGTCAATTTGACTGGTAACATCGTCAAACTTCAATTCAAACTGACCTTTTTTTATCTCAATCTTGCGGTCTTGTTTCACCATCGCGTAACCAGGCACATTCGCTCCTTGTCTTTGAAATTGTTGCGGGGAAATACTGCCTGCTTGAGCAGTAGAATAAACCGTAATTGCCGTATCATCGGCGTTTACCTGCGTGGCTATTGTCATAAGAGCGACTCCTGTAGTTAGTACTGATTTAAGCGTTAATTTTTTACTAAAAATATTCATAGTTTTGCCTATTTATCGTTAATTCCAGTGTTTAATCGAATCTCGCCTGTAAAAGGGTTAAAATTCTTATTATTTTACCATTATAACAAAATTATGCGAATTTTTACACTATTACTCCTTTGCCTCTGTACACAGGCTCAAGCACAATTTCCTGAAATTAATGATTATTGGTTACAAGCAGCCCCACCCAATGCCACGGTTATGGCGGCTTATGCTACACTCAACAATAAATCAGATAAAGATATTCTATTAGTCGATGCCTACAGCCCTGCTTTTAGTATGACGATGATACACCAAACAAAAATCATTGATGGTGTCGCAAAAATGATTCACCAAGATGAAATTGTGATTAAACCTAATGAACAATTAACTTTTAAGCCAGGCAGTTACCACATCATGTTGATGCAACCGAAATTTAAAATTAACAAAGGCGATCAAATTAAAATTAATTTGATTTACAAAAATGGTGAGAAAAGAATCGTTCAAGAAATGTGGTTTCCTGTGGAGTTTCGATGAAAAAAACTGACTTTCACTTTGACTTACCCAAAGAGTTAATTGCTCAACACCCAACCAAGCAGCGAACGCAATCTCGGTTATTGGTGTTAAATAAAAACACTGGTCAAACACAGAATTTAAAATTTCCAGATATTATTCAATTCTTAAATAAAGGGGATTTATTGGTTTTTAACAACACAAAGGTCATCCCTGCTCGTTTATTTGGCAAAAAAATTACTGGTGGTAAGGTTGAGGTTTTTATTGAACGATTGCTTAATGATAATTCTGCCATTGCGATGTTTAAATCCAGCAAAGCCATTAAACTGGGAACACCAATATATTTTAATGAACAAACCATTCTTCCAACCGCCAGAAAAGGCATGTTTTTCTTAATCGAAACACAAAATAATGCATCATTAACTGAATTAATGGATGAATTCGGGCATATGCCTCTGCCTCCTTATATCCAACGCAAAGATGAACTTGAAGACAAATCCAGATACCAAACAGTTTACGCCAAGGAAAAAGGTGCAGTCGCCGCACCTACTGCAGGTTTGCATTTTGATGAAGAGTTATTGCAACAGATTGAAGACAAAGACATCAATACCGCTTACGTCACCTTGCACGTTGGTGCTGGTACATTTCAACCCGTAAAAACCGACTCCATAAATGACCACATCATGCACAAAGAATGGTTGCACGTCGATGATGAAGTGGCACAACTTGTTAAACAGACCAAAGCAGCAGGCAATAAAGTCATTGCCGTTGGCACAACCGCCGTGCGTTGTTTAGAAACAGCCAGTCAATCTGGTGGAATCAAAGCCTATACGGGCGATACCAACATTTTTATCTATCCAGGCTACCAATTTAAGGTGGTGGATAAACTATTAACCAACTTCCACCTACCCGAATCCACCCTTATCATGCTGGTATCAGCCATGTGTGGGCGTGAAAACACTTTAAATGCCTATAAACACGCTGTTGAAGAAAAATACCGTTTCTTTAGTTATGGGGATGGCATGTTTATTTTTTAAGACTTGTGAATATGTTTTTTTATACTCTCATCACTTAAGAAAGTACCTATAGCGTTTGAGAGCTAACCGATAAACTGCTGATGGGCGGAGCCCATCCTACACAAAAATCGAGTAATAATATTATAAAACCGTAACTGTAAACTTCGGGTAGGATGGGCTATGTCCATCAAAATTATCGAGAGAATCTATCATACAGCAAGATTCCAATTTAATTAGATTATCTGAAAATTCAATTATTATTTTGCATCAAAGAAGACAGGTATATAGCTCTGCCACTACACGTTGGTTCTATTCTGAAATCTCATACTTGAACTAAAACCCAAACTTTTTCAAATCTATGGCATTACCAATACCAAATTCGATTCCTTCGGCTTTGAGTAATTCGTATTGGATTTCAAATTTCTCATCCTTGAGGGATATTTTGCCTTGGATATTAACGATACGGTGCCATGGGAGTTTATATTTTTTACTGCAGGTGTGAATAAGATGTGAGATTCTTCTGGCAGCCCTTTGATTTCCTGCTAATATGGCTATTTGCCCATAGGTGGCAACCTTTCCTTTTGGTATCGATTGCATAATCTTTATAGCTTCTTCTGAAAATGGTGTCATTGGCTTTATTTTGGGTATAAAAAAACCCAGCGGTAACTGGGTTTTTTATTATTGATTTTCAACAATGAAAAGTCAATTATACTTCTTCACCTTCGACTAAAAGAGTAAATTTAGCATTAACATCTGAATGGAATGAAAGCTCAATAATCGCTTCACCGGCTTCACGGATAACGCCTTCTGACATAACCACTTCACTCTTATCAACAGGAAAACCATTGGCTGTTAACTTATCAGCAATCTCGCGTGGTCCAATTGAACCATACAATTTTCCTTCAGGTGATGCGTTAGAAGAAATGGTAATTTCAAGTCCTTCAATTGATTCTGCACGTGCATTAGCTGCAGATAATGAATCTTTTTCTTTTGCAATCAATTCAGCTTTACGCTCTTCAAATATTTTTTGATTCGCCTCTGTTGCCATTGATGCTTTGCCTTGAGGAATAAGATAGTTACGTGCAAAACCAGGTTTGACGTTAACAATTTCACCTAAATCACCAAGGTTTTGTACTTTTTGTAATAATATAACTTGCATTTTGTACTACTCCTTAATAATGTTGGTCACAGTAAGGTAATAACGCAATGTATCGAGCGCGTTTTACGGCTGTGGTGAGTTGTCTTTGGTATTTTGCCTTTGTGCCTGTGATACGACTTGGAATTATTTTTCCAGTCTCACCAACATTTTGCTTCAATGTATCCAAATCTTTATAATCAATATGGGTTACGCCTTCTGCTGTAAATTTGCAGAAACGTTTACGGTTGTTTGTTCTTCTTCTACGCTGTTGCATTATTCTTCTTCTCCTGAACCTTTAGCTTCTTTGACTTCTTTAGCTGCTGGTTTCTTATCGGCATGTTTTTTATTGTCCTTATCGTCTTTCTTGATAAGTTGTGACTCTTCTGTCACCGCAGATTTTAACTTAATCACCATGTGACGTAATACCGCATCATTAAATCTAAAAGCTTCTAAAATTTCTTCTAATGGCTTTGTTGTGCATTCAATGTTAAGTAAATAGTAATGGGCTTTGTGAAGTCTTTGAATTGGGTATGCCAATTGTCTGCGACCCCAGTCTTCTGAACGGTGAACAGTGCCACCATCTGCTTCGACCATTGCACGGTATCTTTCAACCATGGCAGGTACTTGCTCGCTCTGATCAGGATGAATCAGAAATACGATTTCGTAATGTCTCATTTATGTCTCCTTATGGATTTAAAAAGCCACCCACTTAAATACGTGGTGCAGCAAGGATTCGATTCATTTAAAGAATCGAGAGCGGATTATAACGGTTTTGAAGCAAGAATCAATAAAATTAAGTGTTTATGTCACTATTAATAAGATACTAACCGCAACAAAGACAAAAATAGCCAACCAATTGATTATTAGGCTATAACGTGCCTGGGCTAATAATTTTTGAGCACCTTGGGCTGCCAACCACGCTATAAATGAAAAAACGACCAAGGTCACCACGATAAATAGCATTCCTAAAATCAATAAACGCCCTTGGTATCCCGCTTGGTTAAGATTGGCAAACTGCGGGAAAAAAGCAAGAAAAAACATCAATACTTTTGGGTTGCTGACATTCATTATAAAACCACGAAGGTAATAGTTTTCAATGGGTTTGTCTTGCTTTAAATTTATGCCATCATGCCGATGAATATAGGTTTTATAAGATAAGTACAGCAGGTACGCCACAGCGAAAATTTTAAGAACTAATAGCCCATACTGCGAGCGACTTACAAGCGTAGAAATACCAACCACTATTAAGAAAGTATGAAGAATAATACCAGTACAAAGACCAGCTATAAATTTAACCGCAGTTCGAAAACCTTGCGAAAGGCTGGTAACAACCACAAAGATATTATCCGGTCCTGGCGTAAATGCCAAAACCACGGAAGCTAAAATAAAGGAAATTATTTCAGGAAAAGCCAAAAGAGTTATTTTTCAATTTTATCGACGTGCTCGCCAAGGAGTTCCCATAGAGGAATTTGCTTCTCTTCGGGAATTTTAATAAAACGCATACCGACGGAGTCATCCAACAATCGAGTTACTTCTGCTTCTACATGCAAATTAAAATCATCGTTTAGAATTATTTCCAAAACGCAAAAATCTCCTTCTTGCAATCGAATTTCCGTGTGCTCATCATAACTTAATAGAATTCCAGAGGCTGAAATATTTTTGACTTCCATAATAATCGACTGTCCTTGTTTTACTAACAAACAAGAGGAACTTATGGGTTTTCTTGCATACCTAATTTTACTGTCAACTGTCATTGCGTTCTCTATTCTACGAAATCCACATTATTATCATCAATTTTATGCTATTTCCTAACAAATTTAGGAGTAAAACCCCAAATAATATTCAATAATCAGGATTTTACTCGCAATAAACTAAAATTTAAGCTTCGGGGCGCATATAAGGGAACAATAATACGTCACGTATGGATCCCGAATCTGTGAACAGCATCACTAATCTATCAATGCCAATGCCTTCACCTGCTGTTGGTGGCATTCCGTATTCTAATGCTCGAATATAATCGGCATCAAAATGCATGGCTTCATCATCACCTGCTTCCATGTTTGCCACTTGGTCTTTAAAACGTTGTTCTTGATCTTCTGGATCATTGAGCTCAGAAAACCCATTGGCAATTTCGTTACCTGCAATAAATAGCTCAAACCTATCGGTGTAATTAGGGTTTTCATCATTGCGACGTGAAAGCGGAGAGATTTCCGTTGGGTATTCAATGATAAAAGTGGGTTGAATTAAGTTATGCTCTGCCGTTTCATCAAACAACTCTGTCAATAACTTGCCCTGCCCCCAGTTATCTTCAATATGAATGCCTAAGCGTTTACAATGTACAGCAAGTGCATCTCGGCTTTCACAATCTTGTTCGGAAATCTCTGGATTGTATTTTTTAACCACGTCTTTCATGCTTATGCGTTCAAAAGGTTTGCCAAATTCTATTTGATAATCTTGGTAAGTAACTAAGGAGCTTCCTGTCGAAATTTCTGCTAGCTGCTTGAATAATTCTTCTGTTAAATCCATTAACTCAGTGTAATCGGCGTAAGCCCAATAAAATTCCATCATGGTAAATTCGGGATTATGTTTAGTGGAGACACCTTCGTTTCTAAAATTGCGGTTAATTTCATAAACCTTTTCAAAACCACCCACAACCAAGCGTTTGAGAAATAACTCAGGAGCAATACGCAAATACAACGGCAAATTTAAGGCGTTGTGGTGTGTCTCAAATGGCTTGGCAGCCGCACCGCCAGGAATTAAATGCATCATCGGTGTTTCGACTTCCATAAATTTTTTGGCTTCCATAAAAGTGCGAATATGAGTGATGATTTTTGAACGAATCTTAAAGGTATCACGACTCTCTTGATTCATGATTAAATCAACGTAACGTTGACGGTAACGTGTTTCTTGATCGCTTAGTCCATGAAATTTATCAGGTAATGGGCGTAAAGACTTTGTAACAAGGCGAATTTCTTGTGCTTTAACAGAAAGTTCATCGGTTTTAGTTTTAAACATTGTGCCTTTGGCAGCGACAATATCGCCTAAATCCCAAGATTTAAACTCATTAAAACTCTCTTCACCCACACCGTTTAACTGCACAAATAATTGAATCGAGCCCGTTACATCTTTAATAACTGCAAAACCGCCTTTACCAAACTCACGTTTACTCATCATGCGGCCAACAACAGACACCTCTATTCCTTGAGGGTCCAACTCTTCTTTAATGACACCATCGTATTTTTTATGCAATTCATCTGCTAAATGCGTTCGTCTAAAGTCATTAGGAAATGCAATGCCTTTTTCATCGCGAATAGCTTGCAGTTTTTGGCGTCTTTCTGTGATTAAATGATTTTCATCTGACATTTAATTATATTCCGTCTATTAGTGTGTAAAAGACTGAATTTTAAAGGGCAAAATACATACTAGCAATAAATAACTTATTCAAAATCGTCTTTATAGATATTTAATGCAATTATAAGGTCTCTTAAAGACTTAATCTTTGTTCCATCTCTTACCATTAACTCGAATACTGCCACTGCCATCATCTTCTAAATTAAATTTTCCTTGCAAGTTATTGATAATAATTGCACCAGAACCATCATCTATACTGACATCACCACTCACATAATCAATATTAATTGTTCCTGAGCCATCATCAATTGTCACATTTCCATCAATATGAGAAAGATTGGAGTTTCCTGAACCATCATCAATAAAAACATTACCGATAATATTGTCGATGGTAATAGAGCCCGAACCATCATCAATTTCTAGTGAATTATTAATATTTGCAATTGTCATGGAACCAGAGCCGTCATCAATTTCAACTTTTAAATCCCGTGGAACAAAAACAGTTAAATCCATTAGTATATTATGTCTTGAAAAAGTAAAGAGGCTTTTCTTATTCAATGCTTTTAAAACTATTTTTGAATTCTTTGAGGCAATACTGAACTCCATCTTTTCATCAAATGCGTGTTGTAACGCCTCGAGGTTTTTATAATCATCGGAATGAATGAGCGCTGTAACTCTCACTTTATCACCATTAGTGCCCTTTATATTTAATGCTCCAGAACCTGTATCAATAAATATTGACGAATGATTTAACACTTTTATGCTTAATTCCTTTTCAAAACTTACGTCACTTTTGGCAAGTGTCAATTGAGCAGTAAACAACAATATTATCAGTAGTATTTGCTGTATTTTTTTCATGTAAAATCTCCAGTTAGTGTTTTCTATAATTTAAAGACGCACCAAAACAGGAAAAGTTACATTAAATTTTTCAATAAACCATCGCAAGCCTTTTCCAACAAATCCAAAACCAAATCAAATCCACCTGCTCCGCCATAATAAGGATCAGGGACTTCGCAATAGTCTATATTTTTAGCAAAACTCATCATTTTATATAGTTTTTGCTGTAACTCTGCGCTTGGGCAAATTGCCTTTAGATTTTCATAATTGTCATCATCCATGGCAATAATATAATCAAAATGATTAAAATCATGAGATTTAGCTTGTCTGGCTCTTTGTATTGTTAAATCAATCCCTCGTTTCTGAGCAAATTTAATCGAACGAGAATCAGGCAAACTACCCACGTGATAACTGTGTGTACCTGCAGAATCCACTTTAATTAAATCAGATAAGCCTTTGTTACTAATCAATTTTTCAAACACACCTTGCGCTGAAGGCGAACGGCAAATATTACCCATGCAAACAAATAAGACCCTGGTTTTATTCACGACAAACTCTCAATATAATCACCCATGGTATAAAATCCTTTATCCTGTTTAATCAACCATTTAGCTACATCTAAAGCCCCTTGTGCGAAAATTTGAGGATCTTTTGCCGTGTGAGTAATACTCAAATTTTCACTGTCATTATCTAACTCAATAGTGTGAATACCTGCAACCTCTCCTTCGCGAATGGAAACAATTTCTATATCATCCATGGCAAAATTATCTTCATCAAGACGTTTAATCATGCCATGTGGTTTAATGGTTTTTGCCAGAGTAATTGCCGTTCCTGATGGTTTATCTGCTTTATGGACATGGTGAGTTTCAGCAATTTTAACCTTTGTATCGACTAATTTAGTGTAATTTGACAACAAATGGCGAATAAGATTAATTGAAAGAGCAAAATTTGAAGCCCAAAGAATAGGAATATGCGCCGAGGCATTTTCCAAATCATTATAATGTTTTTTGCTCAGTCCTGTAGTACCAGATAATAAAGGCACTTTATTATCAATGCAATGTACCAAAACCTTTTCAAAAGCATTCGGAGTGGAAAAATCGATCCAAATATCCGCTCTTGTGCACTCTGAATTGATTTCAATACCCTCCAAAGTAAAGGAAGAATGTTGTGAGACTAAGCCACACGAGACAGTGGTATTTTTATCTTTCTCAATAACACCAACTAACCTTTGCCCTATTCTGCCACTTATTCCTGCTATACCAATTTTTAAATTCATTTGTTTTCTCTTAGAGTATTAGTAACACGGAGGTTCACGGAGAAGACACAGAGTTACACTGAGTTTTATTTTTTATTCCAAATTTTTTCTATCTTTTTATCGCCCCAGAGAGAAAGAAGGTTTGTTTCAAAAGCAGGATGAGCAACTTCAGAGAACCAGTCTACGTTAATTCCATCAAAAGGCATTTCAAGGAACTTAACCACATCATTGTAACCACTCATTTCCTCATCAATTTCATAAAAAGTTCCTTCAGTATCAACTCTAAATCCAATACAAATTAAATCTACACTAAATAAATCTCTTTTAAATGCAAAAACTTCAATGACAGAATCCCATAAGAATTTTTCAGTACAATTATGTTCTTTTATGTAATATAGATATTTATCATCAAATCTTAACTGGAGTTTTATTTTTTCATTCATCAAGTTTCTCTGTGTAACTCCGTGTTTCCTCCGTGAACCTCCGTGTTACAAAAATTCAAACAATCACTCACCCTTTAGTTTATCCATAAATGATTTAACCGAGTCAAACCAGCCTTTTTCCTTGGGGTTATGTTTTGAACCGCCTTTTTGGATGGACTCTGAGAGTTGTTTGATTAACTTCTTTTGGAAATTGGTTAAGTTTACGGGAGTTTCAACATTAACTTGGCAGTGTAAATCACCTGTTCGGTGAGAACGGACGGATTTTACCCCTTTACCACGAAGTTTAAAAACCTTACCAGATTGGGTTTCCGATGGAATTTTAAGTTTAACCTCGCCATCAAGGGTTGGGATTTCTAGCTCACCACCCAGTACCGCTGTGGCAAAGTCAATTGGCATTTCGCAATACAAATCATCGTTATCACGTTTAAAAATAGGGTGTTCACGAACGTTTATATCTACATATAAATCACCGGCAACACCTCCTGTTGGTGCGGCTTCTCCCTCACCTGACAACCGGATTCTATCGCCATTATCTACACCAGCAGGCACTTTTACGTTAAGCGTTTTAGTTTCACGTTTGCGCCCTTCTCCATTACAATGGCTGCAAGGATTTTCAATCATTTGACCTTTGCCCTGACAAGTTGGGCAAGCTTGTTGTACAGAAAATATGCCTTGTTGCATACGCACTTGACCCACACCACCACAGGTTGTGCAACTTGTGGATTTTCCATCTTTTGAACCCGAACCATCGCAATAATTGCAACTAACCATGGTTGGAATTTTGATTTCTTTTGAGATTCCTGTCACCGCTTCTTCCAAATCAACCGTGACTTCTATTTGTATATCACGTCCACGTTGTTGCTGTTGACGTCTTCCCCCTCCAAAAATATCGCCAAAAATGTCACCAAAAATATCACCAACATCAGCACCATGAAAACCTCCTCCAGCACCTTGATTGACGCCTTCTGGTCCAAATTGATCATAACGCGCGCGTTTATTGTCATCACGCAGTGTGTCGTAGGCACGATTAACTTCTTTAAATTTATCATGAGCATCTGGCGCATTGTTACGGTCGGGATGGTACTTCATCGCTTTGCGTTTGAACGCTTTTTTTAATTCAACTTTAGTAACTGACTTGCTAACACCTAAAATTTCGTAATAATCTCTTTGTGACATTTTTTACCCTT
The DNA here is from genome assembly GCA_026988115.1 of Lysobacterales bacterium. Lineage (GTDB taxonomy): Bacteria > Pseudomonadota > Gammaproteobacteria > Xanthomonadales > Marinicellaceae > NORP309. The sequence continues at coordinate 18,308 of JALSLV010000021.1, forward strand.
AACTTATACTCGTTCCCACGCTTTGCGTGGCAATGCATACTATTTTTTTAGCAATGCATAATTTTCAATATTCATTCCCACGCAGAGCACGGGAAGGAGGTTTGGTTTTTTATACGCAAAAGCCCTTAATCGAAATTAAGGGCTTTATTTAATGATAATAACTTAGAGAAAGTTATTATTTATCATCGACTTCTTCAAACTCTGCATCAACCACATCATCATCGTTAGCATCTTCAGCTGGCGCATCACTTTGTGCACCTGCTTGTGCAGCAGCTTGAGCCTTTTGCATAACAGGAGCTAAGGCAGTTTGTAATGCTTCACTTGCTGCATCTATGGAATCCTTGTCATCGCCTTTCATGGCGTCTTCAACTTTACCGATAGCCGCTTCAATATCCGCACGCTCACCGTCTTCAATGCTGTCTTTATTGTCTTCAATCAGAGTTTTGGCTTGATGAACAGTCGCATCAGCCGCATTGCGCGATTTTACTACTTCTTGGAATTTTTTATCTTCCTCAGCGTGTAACTCCGCATCTTTAACCATTTGCTCAACTTCTTCATCAGTTAAACCAGAACCCGCTTTGATTTCGATGCGTTGTTCTTTACCTGTGGCTTTGTCTTTGGCTGAAACGTGTAAAATACCGTTAGAGTCAATATCAAATTCCACTTCAATTTGAGGCATTCCGCGTGGTGCTGGGTTAATGCCTTGTAAATCAAAACGACCGAGTGACTTATTGGCTGATGCAATTTCACGTTCACCTTGTAACACATGTACTGTTACCGCAGCTTGGTTATCTTCTGCAGTTGAAAAAACTTGCGATGCCTTGGTAGGAATCGTGGTATTTTTATCAATCAACTTCGTCATAACACCACCCATGGTCTCGATACCGAGTGACAATGGTGTAACATCTAACAATAATACGTCTTTAACATCGCCCGACAATACGCCACCTTGAATCGCTGCACCCATAGCTACGGCTTCATCAGGATTTACGTCTTTACGCGGAGCTTTACCAAAATAATCTTTAACAACTTGCTGTACTTTAGGCATACGTGTTTGACCACCAACTAAAATCACATCATCGATTTCTGACAAGCTCAAACCAGCATCTTTAACTGCTGTTTTACAAGGAGCAATTGTTCTTTCAATTAGATCCGCAACCAAAGATTCAAGCTTTGAACGGGTTATTTTCATGTTCAAATGCTTAGGTCCTGAGGCATCTGCTGTCACATAAGGAAGGTTGATTTCCGTTTGTTCACTTGATGACAATTCAATTTTAGCATTTTCTGCAGCTTCTTTTAGACGTTGCAATGCCATTGGGTCATTTTTCAAATCAACACCTTGGTCTTTTTTGAATTCATCAACGATGTAATCTATCACCCGTGCATCAAAATCTTCACCACCTAAGAATGTATCGCCGTTTGTGGCTAAAACTTCAAATTGTTGCTCACCATCAATGTCTGCAATTTCGATAATTGACACATCAAATGTACCACCACCTAAATCGAAGACCGCAATAGTCTTGTCACCACCTTTTTTATCCATGCCGTAGGCTAATGCTGCGGCTGTTGGTTCATTGATAATACGCTTAACTTCTAAACCTGCAATTTTACCTGCATCTTTGGTGGCTTGACGTTGTGAGTCATTAAAGTAAGCAGGAACAGTAATCACTGCTGCTGATACTTTTTCACCCAAATAATCTTCTGCTGTCTTCTTCATCTTGCGAAGAATTTGTGCAGAAACTTCCTGTGGTGCAAGTTTTTTACCTTTAACCTCAACCCATGCATCACCATTATCTGCTGCGATAATTTTGTAAGGCACTAAGTCGATGTCTTTTTTAACTGCTTTTTCGCTGAATTTACGCCCGATAAGACGTTTAATTGCGAATAATGTATTTTCTGGATTCGTAACCGCTTGTCGTTTAGCCGATTTTCCCACTAATACCTCATTATCATCTGCATACGCGATGATTGAAGGTGTGGTTCTATCGCCCTCAGAATTTTCAATGACTTTTACATCGTCACCTTCCATTACTGCTACGCAAGAGTTAGTTGTTCCTAAATCTATACCTATAATTTTTGCCATTTTTTTGACCTCTAAATAATTTTTTATAAATGATACAAGCCAATAAAACAGCTTGTTTTTTAAGTTGCTACTAATGTATGGCTTAGGTATTTTTTTTCAAGAGAATTTTTAAAATAAATTTAGTCAATTTTAAACCCTATCCAGAACTGGTAATCAAAGAAAGGACAAGGAATAGTGGAATTTAATAAAAAGCTGTGACAGAAGTTCACAAAAATTTAATGCTTCTTATGCTATATTACCCAAAACGCTTCTGGAAACACTTATGCGCAATTTTATTATTTTCGTTTTCTTTTCAATCTCAACTCAGGCAGCCATCATTACCAATGGTGATGATTGGTCACTTCCTACTTGGGTCACACCGACATCAAATTATGTTTATTTTAATGAATTTTCAAGTCCATCTTTTCATATCAACAACCATGCTATTGATGTTACCTGGCGACAAATAAACCCATCTCAAGGTGTTTATTCACAAACCAACACCGATACATGGACCGAATTTATTGCTGGCGGTGAAACATTTAATTTTGACAGCTTTGCCAATCAACAAAGTGAAGCTGGTCATTATTGGTTGCGTATTTGGCTATCTGGCGAGGATTGGGTTCCTGCATGGGTACTCACTGATTGTGGTATTCCAACTACTCAACGTTGGTTAGACCATTCATCTCAACAAAGACATATTCCCTTATGGAATACCTGTGTATGGAATCATGCCAAAACCATGTACCAACACGTTTTTCAGGCTTGGGGTGTTAAAGATGATCCGAAATTTGAATTTGCCTACGTTCCGGGTGGCTTTTTCTATGGAGAGTTTGATTTTGATGTGATGTGGCAAGCTTTTCAAGATGGTTCGGTTACGGCGACACAATTGCTAACATGGCTAGCTGATATTCGCACATCCTTAACAACGATATTGGGTAATAAGCATGGAAAACTGATGTACACAGGACAAGATTATCCGTTTGATTTTCAAAACACGTCAGCAGGTGCGTTTGAATTGCATGCCAAAGAGGCAGTTGATGCTGGTATGGGTGTACGAAATGGAATTTCGGAATTATTTAACTTCCACCTTAATGAAACCCCTGCTTACGGTTCGCATATTCAAGCTGATGGGCACGTTACCATTGATGAGAACTACATTGTACACAGTCAAAATCACGTCATTGGCAATGAAAACGAGTGTTATAACGCCTGTGGCTTTACCACGCCAGATCCCTATTATGCCGTTGTGATGTCAAACCTCAAAGCCTTGCAGTTACGTAGCACTCACCTATTGGTTGAAACCGTTGAGAGTTACATGACACCATATGCAACTCATTGGAATTGGGTCGAACACGAATTAGGTAAAAAGGTTAATAATGCCCCTGATGCCTGGGTCTTTTTGCGAGAATACGAGGACAGATTTTTTATTGATAACACGCCAACAAATGATATTAGTTGGACAGGAAAACCATGGCTGCATAACTTCGAAAGGTGGTTAGTGCAAAAAGATGTTGCGCCAAATGGCATGAGTCGTCGTGGCAGCGATGTTCGAACCAATGTGCTTGACCCAGATAATGGCACCAGTTATGAAGGGCGAAAAACCGACAGAGTTAACAATCAAGATTACTTATATTTTTATATTCAAGATGAGTTTGCCAATGGCACAAGTCCAAATACGCAGCTAAAAGTCACTTTTGTCGATACAGCAAACACCCAATGGCAATTGCAATACCAAAATTCAGCAGGATCGCTGGTTACCGAAGCAGTAACCAACACAAGCACCAACACCACAAAAACTGCAACATTCGACTTAGTGGATGCCAATTTTAACAATGGCATGACAGCCAATTCAGATTTTCGGCTTTATAATGGTGGCTCACAAGACATTGAAGTGCGTTTTGTGCGACTAATACGACTAACCCAACCGCTACTTGATACAATCTTCAGTAATGGTTTTGAGTAGTTTTAACCCACGTAACTTTATGGTAAGTGGGATTTATCCCACTCTAAGTCTAACTTAAAGCACTTTTTACGCTTTGAGTTCTAGGCAAACCCTTTGCAGTATTTTTTTAGATTATCCTCGGTAGTGATGGCTTTTAGAACCATTTAGCCCTTAATGGTTATTAAACCAAACGAAGCCAATCTGGTAAGTGGGATTTATCCCACTCCAAGCCTAGTTTAAAGCACTTTTTACGCTTGAAGTCTTAGGCAAACCCTTTATGTACTTCTGTTTTAGGTTTTTGCAGTATTTTTTTAGA
>JALSLV010000022.1 GCA_026988115.1 Lysobacterales bacterium
TAAATAGTCTAATAGTGACTCGCTTTAATTCTTTTCTAGCCTCTGGTGTTAGTGTTCTTAAGTCTATATTTTTCATGCTACTATTATAACATAATAGAGCGATATTATCTAGCTAGGTTAATATATCGGATAGGCACACTTTTATTTCAGTCACAGGAGGTGTTTCAACTGGTACAGACAAACTTGGGCTTGAAAACATACCAAAATCATCAGGCAGAGTCATTGCAAATGCCATCGTAGCTGGTACAATATCCGAATTAACAGGCGGAAGGTTTGCTAATGGTTCAGAGTGCTGCTTTTCGGGTGGGGTTTAATGAGAATGTTGAATCATTCAATAGCACCTCTGGCGAGAAGAAAGATCATTACCTTAACAGCTTAAGTTCTGCAACGTGTATTTATAATAAATCAGAAGGTTTTTATTCAAGAAATGATGCGATTTATGCACATGTTGCTTCATTTGTGAAATGTGTAATTTTATTCGACAATGGTATTTTAAAAGAAGAGTGGGCAAATAATGGCTAAAATAAAAATCAAAAAAGCGCAACAACAAGACTTAGCTCAAATTGCTTTTCTGTTTGATGCTTATCGGGTGTTTTATAAGCAAACCAGCAATTACGAGTTGGCTTTGGAGTTTATTACTAAGCGTTTTGAAAATAAGGAAAGTGTTATTTTTTATGCCGTCAATGAAAAGGGCGATTATGTGGGCTTTACTCAGTTATTTCCTAGCTTTTCTTCTGTCTCGGCTCAACGCAGTTGGATTTTGAATGATTTATTTGTTTCGCCCAATTTGCGTTCATCGGGTATCGGTACACGGTTGTTAAATAAAGCCAAAGAATACGCCATTCAAACAGGCGCCAAGGGCATTGGATTGGAAACTTCTGCCGATAATGTCCGTGCCCAAGCTTTATACGAGTCATTGGGTTATACAAAGAATAGCGAATTTGCTTATTTCCTTAAAGTATAATTTAATCACCATTTTTTGAACACAATCAAAGTGTCAAATATATCCATGAAAAAGTTAAAAAAATGGTTTAAGCGATTGACTCTTGCAGCACTGGTGATGTTTTGTTTTTTTATTGCATTGGATTTCTTGATTCCTTTGCCTATGGAAGATTTTAAATACAGGCATTTTGCTCAAGTGGTCGTGGATAAAAATGGACAACCACTGCGTGCTTTTCCTGATGCTCAAGGAGTGTGGCGTTATCCAGTTACTCTGAATCAAGTTTCTCCCTTGTATTTGCAAGCACTAATTAATTACGAAGACCGTTATTTCTACCAGCATTTTGGCGTTAATCCTTTGGCAATGGTGCGTGCTTTGGGGCAGTGGATTAAAAATGGCAAAATTATATCAGGTGCCTCGACTTTGACCATGCAAGTGGCGCGTATTTTAAAGCCGCATAAAAAATCATTTTCGGGTAAGTTGGTGCAAATGTTCATGGCATTGCAGCTTGAATGGCATTATAGCAAGCAAGAAATCTTAACTTATTACATTAATTATGCGCCGTTTGGCGGCACTATCCAAGGAGTGGAAGCTGCCAGTTTTGCTTATTTTGATAAAACATCTTTAGAATTAACCGCATCAGAGGCGGCTTTGTTAGCCGTTATGCCACAATCTCCTTCTCGCTTTCGCCCCGACCGATACCCACAGCGAGCACAAAGAGCACGCAATAAATTATTAACTCGCTTGGCGGAGTTTGAAGTTTGGGATAAACAAACTATTGAAGAAGCAAAGCAAGAAGAAATTTGGGCACAATACAACACTCATCCGATGATTGCACCATTGCTGACACGTCGCTTAATTAAGACCTATCCAAAGCAATCGCTCATAAAATCTACGATTGATATTGCTTTGCAAACCGATTTGGAGTTGTTGGTTAAACAATACAGTGCAACAATGCCAAAGAAAAGCTCGGTTGCGCTAGTTGTTATGGATAATGAAAATGCCAGTGCCTTAGCTTATGTTGGCAGTGCTGATTTTTTTGATAATGAACGCGTTGGTCACGTGGATATGGTGCAAGCGGTTCGCTCGCCAGGTTCTACACTAAAGCCATTTATTTATGGTTTAGCTATTGATCAAGGTTTGATACATTCTGAGTCGCTGTTGTTTGATGTTCCGCAGTCTTATGCAGGGTATCGACCCAAAAATTTCACTAATAAATTTAATGGTCCAGTTAGTGTGTCACAAGCTTTAGGACGCTCATTGAATATGCCAGCTGTTCAGGTATTAAATGAGTTGTCGCCAGAACTGTTTTATGCGCGTTTAAAAAACGCGGGTTTGAATTTGCATTTGCCTGTTAATGCCAAACCTAATTTATCTATCGCACTAGGAGGTGGTGGAGTCAAGCTTGAAGAACTTGTGGAAATTTTTGGAAGCCTAGGTCATGAGGGTAAAGCCACTGCACTCAGATTGAGTCAATCTGACCCATATAAAGAGACTACTTTTCTGACAAAAGGCAGTGCCTGGATTATTCAAAATATATTATCACAAGTTTCATTAAACTCATTGCATTCAAAAACAGTCATTAACAACTTAAAAATAGCTTATAAAACAGGAACAAGCTATGGCAATCGTGATGCTTGGGTAATGGCAAGCAATAATAAGATAACCATAGGTATTTGGGTAGGGCGTCCAGATGGTGTCTTTATGGAAAAAAATAGCGGCAGAGCATCGGCAGTGCCATTATTAAAAAAAGTTCTCGCCATGTTACCAGAAGAAATGTTAGAGCTATCACAAAAACCATTTAATGTAAGTTTAGAAAAAATCTGTTGGCCATTGGGGAAGAAGCTCTCATTGCAGAAAAAGGAATATTGCCATAAACAACGCTTAGCCTATTTAATGGATGATGTTGCTCCCCCGGCATTGTCAGATGAATTGAAATTGGGGTATTCTACAGAGTTGTTAGAAGTCACTATGGATAGTAAGACAGGTCAACGCGTTCTTCCTTCTTGTTACGCTAAGCACACAATGACTAAAAAAATAGTTTTATGGCCTCAAGTTCTAGAGCCGTGGTTGTCATTTGCCAATAGAAGGATGAATTTATTGCCAAAATATAGTTCTAATTGTCAAGAATACGTTTCTTTAACTAAGATAGAAATTAGTGGAGTGCATAATCATGCAACACTGTACCCATCACCTGAAAGCAATAGTTTACCTATTGTAGAATTAAATGTGAATGGTGCTGGTCAGCAAGAATTGTATTGGTTTGTTAATGGTGGTTTGCAAGAATCAACAACTAATGAGTTGGATTTGCGAGATTTAAAAAAGGGTTCCTATCATGTCATGGTAATAGATGAAGGAGGAGGATTTGCCGAAATAGAATTCTTTGTTGATAATTAAATAAAAATACCAGATCCATGGTATTGCTTGGTGTTTGCATTGCTTGATAAAAAAGTTAGTCTAAAATAGAAAATAAAGCGACAAAGTTCTTTACATTGAAAGTTGCGTGTCTATAATGCGCATCTCGCTTGAGAAAGGCAACTTTTGAAGGTGGCTTGAAGTATTCGAAATGGGCTCTATATAGAGTGCCTAGAAGGAATAATCTCAAGGAAATGCAGGTGGTTATTTTAGTTGTTTTGACTGGTTGAAAAACCAATTAAAAATTAAATTAAAATAAATTAAAAAAGAACTTGCAAAGCAAAAAAGGATGTCTATAATGCGCATCCAGCTTTGGGAAAACGAAGAGTTATTTTGAAGCGGTTTTAAAGGCTTTGATTTGAATTAAAAAATTAATTCAAAAAAGGGTTTGACAAACAAAAAAAGCACACTATAATGTGCGGCTCGCTCAACGAAATGTTGGGAAGAGGTTTTTAGGATTTGAGAAGATTTTAAAAAACA
>JALSLV010000023.1 GCA_026988115.1 Lysobacterales bacterium
AAGCGTTGTGGCATACACGGTTGCAATGCTCCCAAATCAATACCGTGTTTGGATTGGATAACTTTTTCGAGCGTTAAATCGTGGTAAGGTCCTTTTTTAAGTCCATCATCAATTATGCCTTTTTCACCTTTTTTGTTGATGTGGCGTTTGGTCAGCCATGTTTTGAGTTGGCTTTTGATGCCTTTGGGTTGCATACGTGCCCATAATTCGACAAATATTTCTCTATCGCTGCGTTGTTCTTTGCTGGGTTTAAATAAAGTCTGACTGTATTTAACCGTGTTTTGCACTGCCAATGTGTGAAATGCCATGTTGTAATGGTCACGTTCAAGACTGTGGGTTGGAGGTAAAATTATATTGGCATGACGTGAAGATTCGTTAATATAAAAGTCGATAGAAACCATGTAATCAAGACTGGCTAAAGCTTCATCCATTTTGTTGCCATTGGGTGTGCTGATTACGGGGTTGCCTGAGTTTATGATGAGCATTTTTATTTGCCCTTTACCTTCTGTCATTATTTCATCGGCTAAAACACTTACAGGCAACTCTCCTGCAAAGCTGGGCAAGCCTTTGAGGCGAGAATGGTATTTGCCAAAGGTTTTGCGATTTTTTTGCTGGCGTGCGGGTTCGATGATGTCAAAGGCAGGTGTGCTGAACATAACACCGCCTGCTTTATCAAAATTGCCTGTTACCATGTTGAGGATATTGCCGAGCCATTGGGTAAACGTGCCAAATTTTTGTGTTGATGCACCAAAACGGGTATAACAACAGGCGGTCTTGGCTGTGCAAAAATCTTCTGCCAGTTGTTGAATAACTTCCGCTTTGATGCCTGTTATTTTTGTAACCGATTGTGGTGTGTAGTCTTTTACTAACTCTTTTATGTCAACTAATCCATGGGTAAAGTCTTTAACGTGTCCGAGTGTTTCTTGTTTCGTTCTAAACACCTCATTTAACATTGCCATAAGTAAATACACGTCGGCTGCTGGATTGATGTAGATGTGTTGGTCGGCAAGTTTGGAGGTTTCGGTAAATCGAGGGTCAACATTAATGACCTGCCCTCCTCTTTTTTGTATGTCTTTGAGTCGTTGCGTTACTTTTGGTGCGGTCATCATCGAGCCATTAGAAACCACAGGATTAGCTCCGATGATTAACACGCAATCGGTTCTATCCAAATCAGGTACAGGCACTAATAATTGATGCCCAAAGAGCAATTGTGCCGCTAATTGATCTGCAAGCTGGTCAACAGATGTCGCACTGTAACGGTTTTTGCTCTTTAGAGTGCGTGAAAACAAGGGCATAAATAGCATCGCACCCATATTGTGTACGCCTGGATTGCCCGAATAGGTCGCAACCGCATCTTTACCGTGTTGTTTTTGGATACGTTTTATGTTGTCTGTTACTTCGTCAAAAGCTTGCTTCCATGAGATGGTTTTCCAACCCTCTTTGGTCTTTTTCTGCGGTTGTTTGAGTCGTTCTTTATCGTAATAAACATCTTGCAGTGCCACACCCTTAGGACAAATATGTCCTTTGCTTAATGGGTCTTTTTTATCGCCTTTAATCGAGAGTATTTTGTTGCCTTGGTATTTGATTTCAAGGCCGCAGGTGGCTTCGCAAACGTTGCAGGCACGGTAATGTGTTTTGATTTGTGTCATTTTAGGCTTCTATGGTTGGCGTTTGTTTGCTGTTCAGTTTTAAGTAAGAGTAACTGAGTGAAATGACGCCAATACCTAGCACCATCGCAAATAATGAAATAATCACTCCTAATATTGTCAATATCATGTAATTATAAGAAAACACATAGAGGTTTAAAGTATTTACAGCAGACGGAATTCCAAAAACCAAAACTGCAATTCTCCAACCATTTCCCTGTGATATATCCCAAGCATAAGACAAACTTGCTTCGCTATCATCAACTGATGAAGCTGGTAAAACCAGAAGCCAATGCGCACTTAAGTAAAATATTGGAATCATTATAGCAAAAGTGATTATTCTAGCTGTTTGAACATTACCTTCTTTAAGAAACCCTATAGAAGCATACATAACTACTGCCACGATAATTCCAATAAAAAAAGACATAGCAAAATACCAGCCAATAAAACGCCATTCTCTTGAACCTAATCGAAATATACCTGTTTTCTCAACATCTTCGATATTCATTATAAATGTTCGATGATACGCAACTATAACCATTGTAATAGTAAAAAAACCCAAAAGCCAAAAAATAAAAAACAGTAGTCTTGAAGGTTCTGGAGAATTAGGAATGCTTGAAGGCATTAATGATGATTGAAAAATATAGGCTAAGCCAACAAATACAAATATTGGAATTGAAAACTTTATAAAATATATATAGCGTTCTTTCATCACTATCAAAACTTGCATAAAAGTGGCTATGATGGGTAGTTTTTGTTGTGACTCAAGCATGTTTTTCTCTTTTTTCTTTAGGATAACTTAGATTGAAGTAATGTTTAAGCTTTTTAATGAATTTATTCAAGTTGCTTTAATAAATCTAATCTATCCTTTCTGATTTGCGCCACCTTCGCTCTTTTCATTTCTCCATGTGCTGTAACTTAATGAGCTGATTGCAATTGTTAAACTAATTAATGCCACTGTACTTTGTTTGATTTGTTTTAAGTAAATAGCCTTTTTCATTTGTTTCGATGCAATTTTACCATGATAAAAGAATATGCAATAAGTTGTCTTCAAAATTAATATTAGTGGTTAATGTTTCATGTTTTTCACAGAGAAAATAGGGGTAATCCAATGGAAAGAAGCTGAATTTATGTTGAGCTATTGTTGGATCTAAAGTAGTTCGCGCCAGCAGTGAAGATTTTGTCACCGTGCCATCGCCTGGTTCGAGCATAATCATTTGATAATCAATTTCAGCTATTGGATTTAAAATATTAGCTGGTCTTAACCGAAGGACCGAAACACCTTCCACCTCTTCAATCAATAATTTAGCGGGTGTTAAGTTGCAATCTCCTCCCATAACAATAATTTTATAGGGGGGATTTTCAATTGGCACCGATAGTGACCACAAAAATCTTCTGGCTCTTTCTAAATTTTTACGAAAATAACGCTTTAAAGTTTCGATATATTCTTGTCCTTGTTGTGGATTATCGTACTTTTTTAAGATTCTTTTTTGTACTTTAGGGTCGTATATTGACCATTGGAAACGTTTCCATATCTCTGCATCAAAAACATCTCTATCAAGTGCCTGTCCTTCTCTATTGACTAACCAAGTGTTAATACTGTGTGGAAATAATTGATAAACACTAGGCATGGTAGCCAGTACTTCTGTAGGGATTTTACGGAGCCCAATTTGCATTCCAATAATGAATGCTTCTACTGCATCAACCGACCCAAAATTTGGTGTGCCAAGCAATATAACTTTTCTAACATTTTGGGCTCCCTTTAAGTTAATTGGAAAATCATCTGAATTTAATACGTCCTTGTTCCCATAACGCAAATAATAACGGCTAATTAACCCACCCATAGAATGAGCAACTAGATCTACTTTTAAATTTTCATCCTTATAATTATTCTTTATCTTATCAATGAATTCTGATAATTTTTTAGCGCTTTTTACATTATCTTCACGCCAATCATAAGTAAACACATACAATCGAGCCACTTTGTCGGTGACTTTTTCATCGACTTGCGTCAATTGATAACGTCCATATTCTTGAAGGGTTGTGATATTAACCTAGCTAGATAATATCGCTCTATTATGTTATAATAGTAGCATGAAAAATATAGACTTAAGAACACTAACACCAGAGGCTAGAAAAGAATTAAAGCGAGTCACTATTAGACTATTTAA
>JALSLV010000024.1 GCA_026988115.1 Lysobacterales bacterium
AGAAAAATGGTTTCAAATTAAGCCTAAAATCTTTAAACAAAATCCTAGCCAATTTAAACAAAGGTTGTTAAGATTAAAGTCTTCTAACAAGATGGGTTTACATCAACAACGTTGTGAAACCTGACATTTATTGATTTATACGAGTCACCTATGGTTTGGGTTCTAGAGGTTATTTTACTATCGGGGTAGGGATTTTATAAAATTGTGAAATATTATTTTTTATTTGTGATAATATAAAGGGCATACGCTCCAAATTTGGGAAGGAAAACCTTATGATTAAGTACTTAGTTTTATTATCGGCTTTACTCTTTTTGTCTGCGACTAAAGCAACCCCTTGGAAAGGACAGTGGGCGAGTTCTTTTGGAAAGATAGATTTTATTGAAAAGCAAACAGGGGTAAAAGAGACCGCTTTAGTTTTTGGTAATTATGCCAAAATGGGTTTATTGTTGGAGTGGCTATTGGTAATGACTTGCATGGTTTATTTTTTGATTCAAAATTAAAAAAAGGAGGTTCATTTAAATTTTCTCATAATGAATTGGGTTCAAACTTTAAGGGAAAATGGCGTTTTGATAATATTGATAAAGAACTAAAGTGGAATGGGACTAAAGCGGCTATTCAAGAGGAAGTTAAGTTTAAAGGAATTGACAGATATAGAAATATAGAAGGGACGTGGAAAACAAATTTTGGTGAATTGGAACTAACCCAAGAAGGGGCTTTTATCGAAGGGAGGTATGATTCTAAAGGAAAATTGTATGCCGTATACAATCAAGAGAACAACACAATTTTTGGTTTGTTTACCAATAAAGATAGGTATGGTTTGTTGAAATTCCAACTTAATAATGAGCGCACTGCCTTTACTGGCTTGTGGTCATGGGAAACAAAGGCATGGGCAAAACAAAAGTGGGACGGCAAAAAAGTTCTAAAATAACAATAAACTCATTTTTCCTTAAAAAGTCTTTAGGTGTTACCTAAAAAATATTGTTACAATCCGAACCTTAGTAATTTTTAGTGATTAACATAAAATGTCATTCAATTCATTCGGTAAGTTATTAACCGTAACAACTTTTGGTGAGAGTCATGGGCCAACAATTGGTTGTGTCATTGATGGTTTTCCTGCGGGAATGGAAATCTGTGAAGAAGAAATCAAAGTCGAACTTCGTCGTCGAGCAACGGGCAAATCTCGCCACACGTCTCAAAGAAAAGAAAAGGATGATGTCAAAATCGTTTCGGGTGTCTTTGAAGGGGTGACCACGGGAATGCCCATAGCTTTGTTAATTGAGAATACCGATGCCCGTTCAAAAGATTACAGCAATATCAAGGACCAATTCCGACCAGGACACGCAGATTATACTTATTGGCACAAATTTGGAATCCGAGATTATCGAGGAGGAGGACGTTCCTCTGCGCGTGAAACCACAATGCGAGTTGCGACAGGAGCCTTAGCTAAAAAATGGCTGAAATTGCATTTTGATATAGAGATTAAGGCTTGGCTTTCGCAACTGGGGACAATAAAAGTGAAAAAAGAGGATTTGTCACGGTGCGATTCTAACCCATTTTTTTGTGCAAATGATACCCAAGTCACAGAATTAGAAACCTATATGGATAAACTGCGCAAGGCAGGTGACTCGGTAGGTGCTACTATAGCAGTACAAGCCACTCAAGTTCCTGTAGGGCTTGGTGAACCTGTATACGGCAAGCTTGATGCCGATATTGCCGCCGCCATGATGAGCATTAATGCATCAAAGGGCGTTGAAATTGGCGCTGGTTTTGAAAGCGTGGAGCAATTAGGGTCATTGCATCGAGATGAAATCATTGATGGGGTTTTTCAATCCAATCATGCTGGTGGTATATTAGGCGGAATCAGTTCTGGACAGGATGTGTTGGCACAAGTGGCTTTTAAACCGACATCATCATTGAGAATTCCAGCCCAATCCGTTGATAAATATGGAAATAATGTCACCGTTGTGACAAAAGGGCGACATGATCCTTGTGTGGGTATTCGGGCTGTTCCAATTGTTGAATCCATGTTGGCATTAGTGCTTATGGATCATGTCTTAAGAAATAATGCATTATGCGGAAATTACAATAAAGAGAAATAATACAATGACAAAGAAATATAATGTTGCAGTTGTTGGCGCAACAGGTGCTGTTGGAGAAGTGATGCTGTCGGTTTTAAAAGAGCGTAAATTTCCAATTGATAAAATTTATGCACTTGCCAGCAGTCGCAGTATACATAAAACGGTTCAGTTTGGTTCTCGAACACTGAAAGTCAATGATTTAGCTGAATTTGATTTTTCAACAGTTGATATTGCCTTATTTTCTGCTGGAGGTTCGGTTTCACAAAAATACGCCCCACTAGCGGGTAAATCGGGTTGTGTTGTTATTGATAACACCTCTCATTTTAGAAGAGAGGATGATATTCCATTAGTTGTTCCTGAGGTTAATCCTGAAGATTTGCGTGATTTTAAACCACGAAACATCGTAGCTAACCCAAATTGTTCAACCATTCAAATGTTGGTTGCATTAGCTCCACTTCATAAAGCATTTGAAATTACTCGAGTGAATGTAGCAACTTATCAAGCCGTGTCGGGTGCAGGGCAGTCAGGTATTGAAGAATTGGGCAAACAAACCGCTGCTTTGCTTGCTTTTCAGAAAGCTGAAACAAATGTTTTTTCACAAGAAATTGCCTTTAATGTGATTCCGCAAATTGACACCTTTCAAGATAATGGATACACCCGTGAAGAAATGAAAATGGTGTGGGAAACGCAAAAAATGTTGGATAAAAATATAATGGTTAACCCAACATGCGTGCGAGTCCCTGTTTTTTATGGTCACTCTGAAGCGGTTCATATCGAAACTAAAAAACCCATATCCGTTGAAGAAGTTAAACAAATTTTATCAAAAGCACCAGGAATAGAAATAGTTGATGATACAGCACATTTGGAATTCCCTACGCCAAAATCTCATTGTTCGGGTAAAGATGCGGTTTATGTGGGGAGGATAAGAAAAGACATTTCTATTAAAAATGGAATTAATCTTTGGGTTGTATCGGATAATATTCGCAAAGGCGCAGCATTGAATAGTGTTCAAATTGCTGAAAAAATGATAAAAATGCAGCTTATTTAGTAACTTAGCGAACTTTTTTAATAGTAATTCTTGGATATTTATTAATTTTTAGTTACTATTAAATGTAATTCAATAATCAACAGACTTTAGAGAGTAGTTTGGGAGCAAAAATGAAAAAGAAATTTAGAAAGTTAATCCTTCCTGTTAGTATTTTAGCAGCAACTCAATCCATGGGGTTGGGGCTGGGTGGTTTGCAAGTAGACTCTAACTTAGATGAGGCACTAAAAGGCAAGATTCCATTAATACTCACTGAGGATGAAATTTCCGATAATATAAAAGTTTCATTGGCAAATGAGAAAGATTACCAAAGAGTAGGTTTAGATAAATCTTATGTTCCGCCGAATATTAAGGTCGAATTAATCGACAATGAAGGTGAAAAATTCATAAAGCTTTATTCCAAGGGACCTGTGAGTGAGCCTATTGTGTCTCTTTTGTTGGTTGTTGATTGGGCCAATGGACATTTGTTGCGTGAATTTACTCTGTTGTTAGATCCACCCTTATTTAATCAAAATATTTCAACACAAAGTTATTCTGAACCAGTCCAAACAAATAAGTACCAAGCTCCAGCCAAGATTGAAGAATCAATAGTCGAAGACAACTCTTCAAATCAAAATAATTACTCTAATACCATTAGTGAAAAACCCTATACAGGTTCGCAACAAGTCACGGTTGAATCAGGTGATACGTTGTGGAAAATTGCCAATAATAATAGAAGTACTTACGCCAGTACGCAACAAGTAATGGTCGCTATTTTTAATAACAACCCATCGGCTTTCCAAAATAACGACATGAATTTGTTAAAAAAGGGTGCAGTTCTAACGTTACCGGATGCAGAACAAATTAGTTCTATTTCTAACAGTCAGGCAATTTCTGAGGTGAGTGCGCAAACCCGTCAATGGTCACAATTACAGAGTGAAAATGATTATTCAACACAGGCAAGTAGCGGTAGTGCTGTTGATTACGGAATTGAGCTTGTACCACCAAATGAAAATGATGACTTGGGCAATGCTGGAGGTTCGAGCAACAGTGCGAATAGTTCAAAATTATTGTCTGAATTAAGTCAAGTTAAAGAGAAGTTAGCCAGTAGTTCGCTTGAAAGTGAAGAATTGTCAAGTCGTGTTCAAGAGTTAGAACAGATAATTAAAGACCAAGAGTTGGCTTTGTCATTAAAAGACACCAGTCTGGCTCAATTGCAACAACAGTTGGCAAATGATTCTGAAAAAGCAGAAGATGATGTTTGGGATGATAATGCAGCGGTAACAACTGAAGAAATGGCTTCAACCGAAGAAATGGCATCAACCGAAGAAATGACTTCAACAGAGGAAATGAACTCAACAGAGGAAATGACTTCAACAGAGGAAATGACTTCAACAGAGGAAATGAACTCAACAGAGGAAATGACTTCAACTGAAGAAATGGCATCAACCGAAGAAATGACTTCAACAGAGGAAATGACCTCAACAGAGGAAATGACTTCAACAGAGGAAATGACTTCAACAGAGGAAATGTCCTCCACAGATGAAGAAGTGGTAATAAAAGATGTGAAACCAGCTCAAACCCAAATAAGCACAACTCCTGCGACTCAGGAAGTTTCATTTATGGATAAGGTAATGTCTTTTAAAAATGAAATTTTAATGGGTCTTGGTGCGTTAATCTTGGCACTTATTGGTTTCTTCTTTATGAAGAATAGAAATAAAGCAGATGCCAGTACTGGTAACGATGGTTTCTTAGATAGCATAGCTGAAACGGACGAATCAGATGCCGATTTAAGCCTTGATAACTTAGAATCAGATTTAACTGAAGAAATTGAAAATGCCGAAGAAGAGTTAAGCCTTGAAGACAATGACTTTGACCTCGAAGAAGATTCCGGTGGGGATGAAACAGAATTAAATTTATCAACTTTAGAAAATGAAGTTGAAGCCGCAGTTGACAATTTGGAAATTGAAGAAGAACCGGATGTAATCGTAATGGATGATGGCATTGATTTAGACTTAGATTTGGACGATTTAGAAGTTGAAGATTTGCCTGAAATAGAGTCAACTGGAGAAGGCGATGAAATTGTAGACTTAAGTGATGATAACTTAGATACTGATTTAACTTTAGATGATGACATCAGTTTGGATTTAGATATTGATGAAACAGCAAATGAGGAAGTTGAGTTGGCTGTTGATGAAGAAGTCACCATTGATTCTGAAGATTTTGATGATAAATTAGAAGATGAAGAATTGGATTTTGGAGATGATTTGGATTTATCCTTAGATGATATTGATTTTGATGAATTTGAAGAAGAAACGCCAGAAATAAAAGAAACAAACGACAATGATTCATCGGATGAAGGCTTGGATTTGTCCGAAGAAGACTTAGACTTATCTGTTGATGATAGTATTCAATTGGCAATAGATGATTTGGACGAAGAATCAAGTGATAGTGATACGCTAGAAGTTGGAAGTCTTGAAGTTGAAACTCCTGATGAATCTAATGAAGAGTTTGATATTGGAATTGATCTCGATGATGTTGTGGATGATGCCATTGATACCAAGCTTGACTTAGCTCGCGCCTACTTCGAAATGGGTGATGTTGATGGGGCTAAACAAATGACGGATGAAGTCCTAGAAGAAGGAACGCAAGAACAACAAGCCAAAGCACAAGAGCTAAAGTCTGAGATAGAAAGTTCTTAGTTAGAACAGTCTCTATAGTATAATTTTTTAGGAAATATTGTTGTATATGGAGCTGTTAGGTAAATTTGCCTAACAGCTTTTTTTATATTGGAATTTGGGCACTAAATAAGCGGACTAGAGAAATATAAATGCAATTTAATACAATACTTACAATAATACCATGAGATATGCCTGTGGAATAGAATACGATGGGCATGGGTTTTTGGGTTTTCAATCTCAAGTTCAGCAGCCAACAATTCAAGATTGTTTAGAAAAAGCCCTTTCTAAAGTTGCCAATCATCCAGTGAAAATTATCTGTTGTGGACGCACGGATACTGGCGTTAGTGCAACAGCTCAGGTTATTCATTTTGATTCAGACACAATACGTGACGATTACCAGTGGATAATGGGAACAAACACCAATCTTCCAGAAGGCATATCAATGCTATGGATAAAACCAGTAGCGGATGATTTTCATGCTCGTTTTAGTGCCATGGAGCGCAGCTACCGGTATGTTATATTTAATCGTTGGATTCGCCCCTCATTGAATCGCCATCACGTTACTTGGGAAAGGTTGCCGTTAAATGCGGAAGCAATGCATGAAGCGGCTCAGTTTTTGCAAGGAGAACATGATTTTAATGCCTTTCGTTCTTCTGCCTGCCAATCTAAAACTTCAATAAAACAAATTTATCGCATATCGGTGAAACGCGAGGGTAACTTGGTTATCTTAGATGTTGCAGGTTCGGGATTTTTACACCACATGATACGAAATATTGTGGGCACGCTTTTACCTATTGGGCGGGCAGAGCAATCGGTAGAGTCGATGAAAGTCATATTAGATGGTAAGGATAGAACAAAAGCAGGAGTTACCGCTCGACCTAATGGTTTATCGTTTAGAACAATCAAATACCCGAAAAAATACAACTTACCTGAACAGGCAATAGAAAATCATTTACCAAGACATTATGAAAAATAGACTGTTTACAAAATTTTGTGGTATTACCCAAGTACAAGATGCCATTAATGCTCAAGAAGCGGGTTGTAATGCTCTTGGTTTTGTTTTTGTAAAATCTTCAAAGCGATACCTGGATTCAATGCAATGCAATAAAATAATAAATGAGATTTCACCCTTAATGGTAACTGTTGGTTTATTTGCAAATAACGCTAAAGAACAAATAGAGTCGGTAATAAATCAATGCAATATACAAGTGCTGCAGTTTCATGGCAGTGAAAGTAGCGAGTTTTGTGAACAGTTTAAACGCCCTTATTGGAAAGCAATTCCAATGGCTGATGCGATAGATCCTGTTAAATATGCTATGAAATACCCAAATGCATTGGGTTATGTGATTGATAATTATGGACAAAAACAGCAGGGAGGTTCTGGAGATAAATTCGATTGGAAAGAATTGCCAAAAGGACTGAACAACAAATGGATATTAGCAGGTGGTTTAACAGTTGACAATATCAAAGAAGCACGACAAAATACCTCTCTTAATAGTTTTGATGTAAGTTCTGGAATTGAAGTCTCTCCTGGAATTAAGTCAAAACAAAAAATGAACCAATTTATAAAGAATTTAAATGACTAATTATTACGATTTCCCTGATGTAAAAGGACACTTTGATCAATACGGCGGAGTATTTGCCTCAGAAACATTGATGAAATGTTTAAATGAGCTACAAGTTGCCTATAAAAAATACAAAACTGATGAAGCTTTTCAAAGTGAGTTTTATTATGATTTAGCCCATTACGTCGGTCGTCCTTCTCCTTTGTATTTAGCAAAAAGATTAACCCAAAATGTTGGTGGAGCAAATATTTGGTTAAAACGTGAGGACTTAAATCATACTGGTGCGCACAAAATTAACAACACCGTTGGTCAGATTCTCTTAGCTAAAGCCATGGGTAAAAAGCGCATTATTGCCGAAACAGGTGCAGGACAACACGGTGTGGCAACAGCAACAGTGGCGGCTCGTTTGGGTTTGAAGTGCGTTGTTTATATGGGTGAAGTAGATATTCAACGACAAGCCATTAATGTTTATCGGATGAAGTTACTTGGAGCTGAAGTCATCAGTGTGAAATCAGGCTCAAAAACATTAAAAGATGCCTTAAATGAAGCGATGCGAGATTGGGTAACCAATGTTGATGACACCTTTTATATTATTGGAACGGTCGCAGGTCCTGCTCCTTATCCAGAAATGGTTCGAGATTTTAACTCGGTTGTGGGAAGAGAAGCAAAAAAACAGTTTAACAAACAAGTCGGCGGACTGCCCGATGCAATCGTTGCTTGTGTTGGTGGAGGGTCTAATGCCATGGGAATCTTTCATGCATTTTTAAATGATGAAACGGTGAAACTGTACGGTGTGGAAGCTGAAGGCAAGGGCATGAGTACAGGCAAACATGCGGCATCCATCAATGCAGGAGATGTTGGCGTTTTACACGGTAATAGAACATATGTTATGAGTGATGAAGATGGTCAAATAATTGAAACGCATTCAATCTCGGCGGGTTTAGATTATCCAGGTGTTGGTCCAGAGCATGCCTTTTTAAATGATAAGGGACGGGCAAAATATGTTCTTGCCAATGATCAAGAAGCCTTAAATGCATTTCATCTGTTAACAGAAGTTGAAGGCATATTGCCCGCACTTGAAAGCTCTCACGCGGTAGCCTATGGTATTAAGTTGTCGCAAAAACTCGTAAAAGGTAAAAACATTATCGTAAATTTATCGGGAAGAGGTGATAAAGACGTTCATACAATTGCTGCACTTGAAGGGATAAATCTATGAGCCGATTAAGTAAAAAGTTTAATAAGTTAAAAGAAAACAAGCAAAAAGCCCTAATTCCTTTTATAACAGCAGGTCATCCTCATCCATTAATGACTGTACCAACAATGCATGCTTTAGTTAAAAATGGAGCCAGTATTATTGAATTGGGCATGCCATTTTCTGATCCGATGGCTGATGGTGCAGTGATACAACAATCCTCAGAAGAAGCCATTAAAAAAGGCATGACCTTATCCTCAGTGCTGGATCTGGTTAGTGAATTTCGTGAAAATGACGACAAAACTCCCGTAGTTTTGATGGGTTATCTTAATCCAATTGAAAAATTTGGCTACCAACAATTTGTCAAACAAGCCTCAGAATCAGGCGTTGATGCGTTATTAATCGTTGATATGCCGCCAGAAGAATCCAGTGAATTACTTTCTTTACTGAATCAATACAACTTGTCGCAAATCTTTTTAATAGCACCAACAACGACACGCAAGCGTCAACAGTACATTTTATCTAAAAGTGCTGGTTTTATTTATTGTGTGGCATTAAAAGGAGTAACGGGCTCAAATAATGTTGATTATTCAGACTTGTCCGAAAAGTTTAACACCATTAGGTCGCTGACAGACTTGCCAATTGCTATCGGTTTTGGCGTTAAAGATGTAAATTCCGCTTTGGCAGTGGCTCAATACGGCGATGCTGTTGTAATAGGTTCTGCATTAGTGAAGAAACTTGGAAAATGTAAAAACGAAAAAGAAATAAAGAAAACGATTAAAAAATTCATCAAGCCAATTTCAAAGGCTTTAAATAAAGAATAAGGTATTATTATGAGTTGGTTTCAAAAAATTAAACTATCAAGGATTAGAACAGAAGGTGGCAACAAAAAGAAAAATGTCCCTGAAGGCTTGTGGACAAAATGCGATAAATGCGATGAGGTTTTGTACCAACCTGAACTTGAAAAATCAAAACGAGTTTGCCCCAAATGTGGATTCCATGGTCGTTTAACAGGTCGTGCACGATTGCTGTCATTTTTAGATGAAAATTCCACAACTGAAATTGCTGCTCAACTAGAGTCACTCGACCCTTTGAAGTTTAAAGATTCAAAAAAATACAAAGACCGTATTATCCAAGCACAAAAGAAAACAGGTGAAAAAGATGCGCTGATTGCAATGTCGGGTCAATTGCATGGCAAAGAGGTTGTTGCATCCGCTTTTAGTTTTGAGTACATGGGAGGCTCCATGGGTTCGGTAGTGGGTGAAAAGTTTGTAAGAGCGGCTCATTTAGCATTGGAAAAAAAGGTTCCTTTTATTAATTTTTCCGCTTCAGGCGGTGCTCGAATGCAGGAATCACTGTTTTCACTGCTGCAAATGGCAAAAACTTCGGCTGCCATTAAAAAGTTAAACAATGCTGGTATTCCCTATATTTCTGTTTTAACCAACCCAACAACAGGAGGCGTCTCAGCAAGTCTTGCCTTGCTTGGTGACATTAATATTGCTGAACCTGATGCGCTTATATGTTTTGCAGGTCCTCGGGTAATTGAGCAAACAGTGCGTGAAAAATTGCCAGAGGGATTTCAACGTTCAGAGTTTTTAAAAGAACATGGGGCTATTGATATGATTGTGGATCGACGTGAAATGCGTGAGACGGTATCGCGTTTATTAAGCTTATTGCATAGGCAAAATAACACACCCATTGAACCCGATGAAATTATTACCAAAGATGAATTAGACAAAGAAAATAGTGAAAAAAAAGAAGTCGCTTGAATCGTGGCTAAATGAGCTTGAGGTTCGACATAATAAAAAAATAGATTTAGGTCTCAAGCGTGTTGCCCAAGTATTGGGTCATTTGAATTTGGGTAAAATTGCTCCAGTTGTAATCACGGTTGCAGGAACCAATGGCAAAGGCTCAACCGTTGCAATGATTGCTGCTATTGCTCACAAAGCCGCCTATAAAGTCGGTGAATTTACTTCACCGCACATCCTTAGCTATAACGAGAGAATAAAAATTAACAGTATTCCAGTTGCTGATGAAGACATAACAGCGGCTTTTGAATTAATAGAACAAAACCTCAAAGGTATTTCATTAAGTTATTTTGAATATTCGACCCTAGCAGCTGCCATAATTTTTAAACAAAAGGCGGTTGATGTGGCAGTATTAGAAGTGGGTTTAGGAGGTCGTCTGGATTCTACCAATATCATTGATTCGGACTGTGCGGTGATAACCACTATTGCATTGGATCACACGGATTGGTTGGGAGACACGATTGAGTCCATTGCTTATGAAAAAGCCGGGATAATGCGCAAGAATAAGCCCGCTATTTATGGCGATAAGAATTGCCCTGATGCCATTATTCAATACGCTAAAAAATGCGGTGCACAATTGCACTTAACTCAAGATGTTAAGCTAAATCAAGATTTTAAACTTAATGTAGCGGGTGAATACCAACAAAAAAATGCAAAAACAGCCGTTACAGCACTTAAGTCCTTAAATAAACAGCTTAAGATATCAGATAATGCTATTCAAAGAGGGTTATTGGAGATTAAACTTTCAGGGCGTTTGCAATTAACAGCAACAAACCCATCAATTATACTGGATGTGTCTCATAATGAACAAGCCGCACAAGAATTAGCCAAATGGTTACAATCCAATCCAATAAAAGGTCAAACATTTGCTGTATTTGCAGTTTTAGCAGATAAAAATGCGGCTCATTGGTTTAACTGTTTCAAAGACATTATAGATGTTTGGTGCGTATCAGCAGTCGATAATCCACGCGCTATGGCAGTAAAAGAGTTGATGCGCTATTTAGCGGATTCGGCATCATTAATCACTTCCTTTTCAACTGTGCAAAATGCCATGATTAAGGCTAAAATTATGGCATCAAAAACAGATAGAATCGTGGTTTTTGGCTCATTTTATACGGTTAGCGATGCACTGAAACAGATAAATGTCTTGCCGTGATTGTTGATTTCCATTGCCACAGTGATTGTTCTGATGGTCAATTATCACCTGTTGAATTAATTAAATGGGCAGAACAAAGAAATGTCCAGATGCTTTCTATCACAGACCACGATACTTTAGATGCTTATCAACAAAAAATAAAAACACCTATTAAATTAATAACTGGAATCGAATTTTCCACGCAATGGAATAAAGTGGGTATCCATGTTGTGGGATTAAATGTTGATGCCAAATCAAAACAGTTGCAGCAGGTCGTTGTTGCTCAAAAATTACAGCGTTTAAAACGGGCAGAGATTATTGCTAAACGTTTAGAAAAATTGGGTTTAAAAGATGCACTCAAAACGATTCAAGAAAGTCAAAAAAAACAATTCATTGGTAGACCTGATTTTGCTCAATTATTGGTCAATCAAGGAATATGCACTGACTTTAATCAGGCATTTAAAAAGTACTTAGGCGCGGGGAAAATTGGTGACGTAAAAAATCAATGGAAGAAACTGGATGAAGTGATTTGTGCCATAACACAAGCAGGCGGTGTGGCAGTACTGGCTCATCCGTTATATTATCAATTAACCAACTCTAAATTGCGTCGTTTACTAACGGATTTTAAAAAAGCTGGAGGCGCAGGTCTTGAAGTCGTCAATGGCTACCAAAACCCTGATAAAACAGTTTATTTATTAAAATTATGCCAAGAGTTTGAGTTTAAAGCATCAATAGGCTCAGATTTTCATTCTCCCAATCAATGGAAAAAATTGGGCTGTGATAGTCGCTTGATTGCTGAACTAAATCCCGTTTGGGCAGAGTTTTGATTTTGTTTGTGTCTTTTATTTTTTTAATAAGAAGAGATTGAATTTTGGGTTGCTTGAGATTTTTTTAACGTTTTTAAAGAGCTTTTTTAACGAAGAATAATAAGGCAAATGCCGATTAGCAATGACCAATAAATGACCGCCTTTAACTAAAGTTGTATAACTTTGGTTAAACATTTTAACAGCCGTATCAATACTCAAATCATGGGATTGATGAAAAGGTGGGTTGCAGACAATTAAATCAACCGAGTTTTTGTCGAAACCAGTTAAACAATCATTTAAAATAAACTGATGTTGACTGTTGTCTTTTAAATTGTGTTGGCAAGTCAGGCGAGCAGATTTTACAGCAGAAAAAGATTCATCAACAAATTTTACCGCGGCATCGGGGTATTTTAATGCAAGATTTAACCCAATAATTCCATTGCCACAGCCTAAATCTATAATGGACTGTACTGAGGCTAATTCAGGTAAATTTTGCAATAAAAACCGAGTGCCAATGTCGAGCGATTTTTTTGAAAACACATTGGCATAACTGAAAATTTTTAATGAGGTATTTTCTTGAATAAAATCAATAGGGTAGAGGCTCTTATTGTTAGTATTCTCTAGTTTTAATTGAATAACTTTGGCTTTCTTTTTGGTCAATGAGGTTTGGGTTGAGCCAAATCGACTTTCTAAAAGACTCCATAAGGTTTTGGGCATATTTTTGACCATTCCAGCGATGAGGATAACGGTTTTTTTATGTATTTGATGTTGAATATCAACAAGAAATTCATCTAAATAATCCATTATTTTGGGGCATTTGATAAGAATAAAATCAAAAGTGTTGAAGGAATTGTCTAACTGGTAAATAAGGTTTGGTAAAAAGTCGAAATTATTGCTTTTCGCATTCGTTTTAATGGCGTTATGGTTCAAATAAGAATCATTAAGGCTGGTGGGTTTAAATTGATTGAGACTTAGGGTCAAGGCCCCAAAAGCATCGTTCAAAATCAAAATATTGGAATTTTCTGATAAAGTAAAATTTGCATGTAAAGTCTCCAGTAAGTAAGAATCCGCAGCATTCCAAGCTTGCAAACTATTGTTTTTAGTTGTTGGGTAACGTTTTAATTGAATCGGAAGGAAATCATTGTCGAATTTTGTTTGCACCAAATAAGCCTAGAATCTATAAATTGTGTTATTATAGAGTGAGGACTATTGATAATCATTAACTTATGCAAAAAAATAAATTTATGCTTGTTATACTGCTTCAGATTGTATTTTACCCATCTTTAGCAGGAATTTACAAATGGAAAGACGACAATGGTGTTACCCAATACAGTGATGTGAAACCTGATAATGTTCTCGTAGAAACATTTGAAGTTCAATCCTATCAAAATGTGACTGTTATCAACAGTGACAACTCTTTTCAAGAACCTGATGAAAATGGCAACAAAAGAAAATACCTTACAAGACCCAAAAGAGTAATTATGTATTCTACCACTTGGTGTGGTTATTGTAAAAAGGCAAAGAAATACTTTCGCAAAAACAGAATTGCTTTTACCGAGTATGATATTGAAAAAAGCGAGTCAGCCAAAAGGCGTTATAAAAAACTGGAAGCAACAGGCGTGCCTGTTATCCTTATCGGCAAGAAACGCATGAACGGATTTAGTGCAGAACGATTCAATTCTATTTATAAAAAGGAATAATTTATGTCTATTAGAACTCATGTTTTAAATTTCAAAAAAGGAGATAAAATTTTCTCTGCAGGAGATTCTGCCAATTGTGCTTATATTATTGAACAAGGCAGAGTTGGTTTATACCCTTTAACTCAGCAAGACGAAAAAATAGCCGACTTAGGAAAAGGCGAACTTTTAGGCGAAATGGGGATTATCAACAACTTAAATCGTTCAGTCAGTGCTTATGCGGAAAATTCTGTTGAGTTATTGGTGGTTGATAGAGAGCAAATAACTTCTCGACTAGAAAATGCTGACCCAATCTTACGTGGAGTACTAGAAGTTTTACTCAGTAGAATTCGCAAAATGTTGGGCGCTGATAGTCTAGCTAATCATAACCGTGACAGTAATAACACGATTGTAACTGAAGGAATGACAAAAATTCGTTTCGAGCATGAAATGTTTGAGGCATTGGAAAACGATGAAATCGTCAATGTTTATCAACCCATGGTCAATTTATCGGATAATACGGTAGCAGGCTTTGAAGCCTTAAGTCGATGGAAACATCCTGAAAAAGGCATGGTTTCACCTTTTGAATTTATTACACTTGCCGAAGAGAGTGATTTCATTGTGCCGATGGGTTTGAAAATATTTGATAGTGCTTGTAAGCAACTGTCTCTTTTTCAAAACAAAAGAAGTCAAGTACACCCGCAATCATCACCCTTGTTTATGAGTATTAATGTCTCTCCAACCCAGTTGAGTTCAGATGGCTTTCTTGAAAAGATAATGGCAATCACTCAAAATCACCAAATCAACCCCGCAGATATTAAAATTGAGATAACCGAATCCTTGATGGTGGATTATAAACAAGTCAAAACGTGGATTGATGAATGCAGTCATTTTGGATTTAAACTTTCATTGGATGACTTTGGTACTGGGCATTCTGGTTTTGAACACCTCTTGCAGCTTAATTTTGATACCATTAAAATTGATCAAATATTTGTCAAAACCATAGAAACTAACCCCAAGAGCCTTATTATGCTAGAACTCATCACCCAAATGGCAAAACGCATGAATATGTCAATTGTTGCCGAAGGCATTGAAGATAAAAAAAGTGCGCAAATTTTAAAAAAAATGGGCGTTGATTATGGGCAAGGCTATTATTTTTACAAACCCATGAATGCATCCGAAATTGATGCTATTATTTGATTGTTTTAAGTCTTTAAAATCACAATATTGCCAATACATTTCCGATTAAATATGTTATACTTCTTCGCTTGGAAAAAGTTACTTAGGAAATGTAAAAAATGGTCGATGAAACCACAGAAAATTCAGAAATTGTAAAAGTTAATCTCGAAGATGAGATGAAAAAATCCTACCTCGATTATGCCATGAGTGTAATCGTTGGTCGTGCATTGCCCGATGTGCGCGATGGACTAAAGCCTGTTCACAGACGTGTCTTATTTGCCATGAGCGAATTGGGCAATGATTGGAACAAAGCCTACAAAAAATCAGCTCGTATTGTCGGTGATGTGATTGGTAAATACCATCCTCATGGCGATACTGCCGTATACGACACCATTGTACGTATGGCGCAACCCTTTTCAATGCGTTATATGTTGGTCGATGGACAAGGTAACTTTGGTTCGGTGGATGGTGATTCGGCAGCTGCCATGCGTTATACCGAAATCCGCATGTCAAAAATTGCTCACCAACTATTAGCAGATATAGATAAAGACACTGTTGATTTTGTTGCTAACTATGACGAATCAGAACACGAGCCTGCTGTATTGCCTTCGCGCATACCGACTTTATTGGTTAATGGCTCATCAGGTATAGCCGTAGGCATGGCGACCAATATTCCTCCTCACAACATGCGAGAAGTGATAAATGCTGTCATTGCCATGTCTTATAAGCAAGACATTACCCTTGATGAGTTGATGGAACACCTCCCAGGACCTGATTTCCCAACAGCGGCAATCATTAATGGTTCAAAAGGCATACGAGAAGCCTACGAAACAGGAAAAGGCAAAATTTATATGCGTGCTAAGACGCATATCGAAATTGATGAGGCCAGTGGCAAACAAACCATTATTGTTGACGAACTTCCTTACCAAGTCAATAAAGCCAAGTTAATCGAAAAAATTGCTGAGCTACTCAAAATTAAACGCATAGAAGGCATCACCGCTTTACGAGATGAATCCGATAAAGACGGCATGCGTGTTGTCATCGAAATGCGCCGTGGCGAAGTGGCAGAAGTGATGTTGAACCAACTGTTCAAACTCACTCAATTACAAACTGTTTTCGGTATGAATATGGTGGCATTGGTTGATGGACAACCAGAGTTATTGACTTTACGCCAAATTATTAACGCTTTCTTAAAACACAGACGTGAAGTGATTGTTCGCCGCACTTTATTCTTGTTGAAAAAAGCACGAGCACGCGCACATATATTAGAAGGTTTAGCCATAGCATTGGCAAATATTGATGAGATTATTGCCTTAATCAAGGCGTCAGCTAACCCAACACAAGCACGTGAATCATTGCTTGCTAAGCGTTGGAAGTCAGATTTAATCAAATCGATGCTCGCAGGCGATGCCAGTTTGTGTCGCCCAGAAGATTTAGATGACGCCTATGGCATGTTTGATGATGGTTATCAGTTATCTCCCATTCAAGCCAAAGCGATTCTTGATTTGCAACTGCACCGTTTAACTGGTTTAGAGCAAGAAAAATTGACCAATGAATTCAAAGAAATCATTGGTAAAATTCAAGAGTTTATCGAAATTTTGACCAACCCAGATAGATTGCTTGAAGTGGTTAGAGAAGAGTTAGAAGAAGTCAAAGAAAACTTTGGTGATGAACGCCGTTCCGTGATTATCGAACACCAAATGCACCTCACAATGGAAGACCTAATAACCGAAGAAGAAGTGGTGGTAACACTATCACATGCAGGTTATGCCAAGATGCAGCAATTGGATGTATACCAAGCCCAAAGACGAGGTGGTAAAGGCAAAACAGCGACCAAGATGAAGGATGAAGACTTTGTTGAACGTTTGTGGGTAACAAACACGCACGATACTTTATTATGCTTTAGTGATAAAGCGAAACTGTATTGGCTCAAAGTTTATGAGTTGCCGATGGCATCCCGTACGGCAAAAGGCAAGCCCTTAGTGAACTTATTGCCACTTGAAAAAGACGAAAGAATCACCGCAATATTACCTGTTCGTGATTACGATGAAGATAAGTTTATCTTTTTCTCAACAGCCATGGGCGTGGTCAAAAAATCACCCTTGCCGTTGTTTAAAAACGTTCGTGCCAATGGCGTGATTGGACTCACTCTGCTTGAAGGCGATCATTTGGTTAATGTCGAAATTACCGATGGCACAAAAGAAGTGTTGTTATTCACTTCAGGCGGTAAATGCGTCAGATTTGATGAATCTGGTATACGTTCAATGGGCAGAACAGCTCGTGGTGTGCGTGGTATTAGACTCAAAGATAAGCAAAAAGTAGTCTCCATGTTCGTAGCAGACGAAGGCAATGTCCTAGTTTGTACTGAAAATGGTTACGGTAAACAAACTAAACTAGATGAATTTAGACTCATCAAACGTGGTGGACAGGGGGTTATTGCTATTCAATGTTCAGAGCGAAATGGTGATGTGGTTGGCGCTTGTCAAGTTTCTGAAAAAGATGAAATAATGCTCATCAGTGATGGTGGAACCTTGGTTCGCACCAAAGCCAACGGCATATCAACCGTCGGAAGAAACACCCAAGGCGTGACCCTGATACGTTTATCCAAGAAAGAAAAACTCGTCAGTTTAGCCAAAATTGCCTATATGGAAGGCGATGACGACTCGGATGAAGAAGAGTAATAACTAAAAACTGTCATTCCCGCGAAGGCGGGAATCCATACTAGCTAAATAGGGATTCGTTATTTAATAGAGAGGATAAGTGATTTTTCAATACCAATTATGAAAAAAAATGTTCAAATAGAGTATAAATATTTAAAAAGAGAATATAGCTATATTTTCGGTTTAATGGTGTTTTTTTCAACAACGTTTTTTATTGTTTTTGATTATATTTTAGGTGATAAATATAAGAATTATAATTTTGAATTTCTTGAGTTACAAACATATTCTTTGATAGGATTAATTTTAGTTTTTACTATGATTCTTATGTTTTTCATAAAAAATGATAATAGGATTAAGTTCATAATTTTTAAAGTGGCTTTTTCTTCATCTATACTTGTAGCAATATTAATATATTTTACATTGTTTTTTATTGCTTTTGAGAATATTTACAATAAAGTTTCAGAAGTAGGGCAAAGAAATTATTTAAAGAGCCTATATCTTATTGGTGCTTCAGTATTTGTTATGTTTTTATTGTTTTTGACGACATCCAAAAAAAATAAGAAGAAAAAATAAAATAAATTGGTACTTACTACAAAATGACACAGCTAAAAAATGCCTATATCTGCGATGGTATCCGCACACCTATCGGTCGCTTTGGCGGCTCACTAGCCACAATTCGCCCCGATGATATGCTTGCTCATGTTATCAAAACCTTAATGCAACGCAATCCAAGTTTAGACAGCACACAAATTGAAGACGTGATTATCGGTTGTGCCAACCAAGCAGGCGAAGACAACCGCAACGTCGCACGCATGTCAGCACTTATTGCAGGGTTACCAACCAATGTGCCTGGAGTGACGCTAAATCGCTTATGCGCATCGGGTCTTGATGCTCTAGCCATGGCAGCACGCACTATCGCCACAGGTGAGGCGGATCTAATTATCGCCGGTGGTGTCGAATCCATGAGCCGAGCGCCTTTTGTGCAACCCAAGGCGACTTCGGCTTATTCTCGCCATGCCGAAATATTTGATACAACAATCGGTTGGCGATTTGTCAATCCATTATTAAAAGCACAATACGGCATCGACTCCATGCCAGAAACAGCAGAAAATGTTGCTGAACAATTCAAAATATCGCGTCAAGACCAAGATTTATTTGCCTTTAATAGCCAAAACAAAACCGCCAATGCACGAGAAATTCTAGCCGAAGAAATAATACCAGTGGAAATTCCACAGCGTAAAGGCGAGCCTATAATTTTTTCACAAGACGAACACCCAAGACAAACACCGTTAGATAAACTTGCCACATTGCGAACCCCTTTCAAAAAAGAGGGAGGAAGCGTCACAGCTGCCAATGCCTCAGGAGTTAATGATGGTGCATGCGCCTTAATCATCGCCTCAGATAATGCCATTAAACAACACGGTTTAAAACCATTGGCTCGAATAATGGGCAGTTGTGCCGTTGGAGTTGAACCTCGCATAATGGGAATAGGTCCTGTTCCTGCTACACAAAAACTGCTTAAAAAACATAATCTTAGCACAGATGATTTAAGTGTAATCGAACTCAATGAAGCCTTTGCCGCCCAATCATTAGCCGTCCTTCGAGAATTAGGCATTGCCGATAATGACCCACGAGTCAACCCCAACGGCGGAGCGATATCACTCGGGCACCCATTAGGCATGAGCGGAGCTCGCCTTGGGCTAACTGCCGCCAAACAACTGCAAAGAACAGGTGGAAAATACGCCCTTTGTACATTATGTATTGGTGTCGGACAAGGCATGGCATTGTTGCTAAAATCTTGCCCATGATAATTGCAAAGAAATTTTAGCCGATTGGCTTAACATGAAATATCAAACAAAGCTCATGCTAACTTGTTGAATAAAACTCATACTGGTAAGTGGACTTCAGTCCACTCTTTTAAAAAAAGTAGGCTGAAGCCTACAACCCATTGAAGTATCGTATAAAATCCATGCTCTTATTTTAATTAGCACAATAAGCCTGTAAATTAAGCATAATTTTATAGCTTTAATTCAAAAAACTACTGTGCTAAGATGAAAATCATGAAAAAAACTAAAAATAAACACGAATTAACAACGGTATATGGTACTAATGTTAATACACTAAGTTGTTAGACAACTCAAAGGGAAGCTCTTATGAATATAGCAATTTTAGGTGGTGGCGTAGCTGGTATTAGTAGTGCAATTGCTTTAAAACAAAAAGGATTTGATGTTACTGTTTATGAGCGTAATCCCTCTGAATCAAACATAGGGGCAGGAATTGTTATCTGGCCAAATGCGAGCTATGTTTTAGAGCAGTTAGGTCTTTTAGAGGAAATAAAAAAAGTCTCTGGTTACCCCTCAGCAATGCAACGTCTGTCAAATACAGGTGAAGAACTTGGCTCAATAAATATTGAAGAAATAAATAACAATATGGGCTACCCAAGCCTTTCAATTCTTCGCAGCGTGTTTCAAACCATCTTAATCTCAAAGCTTAAGTCGCTTGGTATAACGATAAAATACAGCCATGAAATCACAAAAATTGAAGAAAAGAAAAAAACAGTAAACATTCATTTTAAAAATGGAGAAAAAACCACAGCAAATATAATCATAGGTGCAGATGGTCGCATGTCATCAATAGCTAGAAAATTTGTAACGGGAAACAATAAACCCATATATCAAGGCTTTATTAACTGGGTTGGCGTCTATGAATCGAAGGAAAAAGTGTTTGATGACATTGTTGTTAAAGATTATTGGGGCACAGGAGAAAGGTTCGGCATTGTTCCTATATCTCAATATAAAGCTTATTGGGCAGGGGGCGTTGCTGCCAAAAAAATTGGAATTCGAAAACCTGCTTTGTACAAGAAAGAACTCAACACCTTGTTTTCTCATTGGGCTGGTTTAGTCAACGAAGTTATTACCAATACACCACAAAATAAAATTAATAAAATCTATGTCCATGACCACAACCCAACAGAGGTCTGGCATAAGAAAAACCTCATAATAATTGGAGATTCTGCTCACGCACCTTTGCCAACATCAGGGCAAGGTGCTTGCCAAGCCCTTGAAGATGCATGGCATTTGTCCAACTGTTTAGCTGAAAACAGTAAAGACCTAGACTATGCATTTTCAAAGTTCACACAACTTAGGCTAGATAAAACAACAGGCATTATCAATGCAGGTCGTGGCTTGGCATCTTCACTATTTAATTCGGATCAAGAGTTTTGTAAAATAAGAAATGAAAACAGCAAAAAAATTGATTATGTGCAAGTCGCAAAAGCTATGGCAAAAGGGTGGAGCAGTGGCTTGCCAATAAATGCCTAAAAACTTTCTCAAAAACGAACGTGCATAATTAGTGCCTGACCGAGAAAGAAGTAATCTACTGCGGAAAAGCTGAATTTGACCAAAATAACCCATTATTCTCGTCAAATAGCTAGCTATTCTCCTTAAATAATGAATTATTTTGCTTCAAATCAGACTTTCCCTCGCTACGATTCCTTTCTCGGTTAAGCACTAATTAGGTCTTCTTATTAGAGCATATCCGCTTTGGTTTTTTGAATAAACCCCATACTGGATTGTTCACTTCACAGTCTTGTATGATTAATAAATAGATGCGATAAAGCCATAAGTGGACAATTAATAACAAATGTTGATAGCAAAGATTGATATAAATGCAATTAAACTTTAAAATAATATAAACTCTTTTGGGAAATAACAATGAATTTTAGCCTAACCCCACAACTCGAACACTTTGTTAGAGAATATGCAGCAACAGGTGAGTATAACAATGCCAGCGAAGTGGTGCGTGAAGCACTGCGTTTATTTAAACGCACAGAGGAAGAACGTCATTTAAAACTGAAACAATTACGCCAATCCATTAATCAAGGAGATGATGCCATAAAGAGAGGTGAGGTGACAGCCATTTCATCAATAAAAGAACTGGAAGACTTTTTTGAAAAGCTTTAAGCCATTCATAATATCAAAACCTGCTGAGAATGATTTGAGAGATATTGTAGAATATACCCTTAAGCAATGGGGCAAGTTACAAAAAAAATCTTATATTGGTTTGTTTAAACAATCATTTAAAGCCTTAAGCACAAGCCAAGCTAACAATGTTTTCCTACCCATTACTCAAGTTCGTGATGAAATAGATAAAGGATTGATGTCGTATCGAATAAAAAAACATGTAGTCTATTTCCGAGAAACTAAGCAACAATTTCTAATAATCCGAATTTTGCATTTGCAAATGGATCCTGAGAAAAATTTAACATAAATAATATTTTCACTATTAGGATATAGGTGATAACCACATATTAACCTAGCTAGATAATATCGCTCTATTATGTTATAATAGTAGCATGAAAAATATAGACTTAAGAACACTAACACCAGAGGCTAGAAAAGAATTAAAGCGAGTCACTATTAGACTATTTAAA
>JALSLV010000025.1 GCA_026988115.1 Lysobacterales bacterium
TTTTTTTATGAATACTTATGACTCAGACTATTCTTAATGTTGGTATTTTGGCGCATGTTGATGCGGGTAAAACCACCATTACTGAACAAATCTTGTACCACTCAGGTTCATTGCGTTCGGTGGGAAGTGTTGATAAAGGCACATCATCAACAGATACGCTTAAGGTCGAACAAGAGCGAGGCATCTCCGTTCGGTTAGCAACGGCGACATTTGAGTATAACGGCGTTAAAGTTAATGTTATTGATACACCTGGGCACGTGGATTTTTGTGCGGAGGTTGAATATTCTTTGCGAGCATTGGATGCTGTTGTCTTGGTGGTTAGTGCAGTTGAAGGTGTGCAAGGGCATACAATTTCTTTGTTTACTGCCATAAAAAAAATGTACATTCCATGCTTTATATTCATCAATAAGGTTGATCGTGTGGGTGCTGATGTCGATGCAGTGGTGCAAGACATTGGCAAAACACTCACCAAGAAAATAGTGGAATTGCAAAATATTACAGGGGATACATTAAGTAGCAGATGGAATAAATTAGTGCAAAAAGATGACATTATCCAACAACTGATTGAATTTGATGATGGCTTAATGGAGCGTTATCTTGACGGTGTCCCCATAGACTTTGTGACTCTTAACCAATTGCTGATAGAAACAACATCACAAGCACAACTGTATCCTGTTTTGGGTGGAGCGGCGAAAAATGGATTGGGTATTGGTGAATTATTGGATGCATTAACCACGTATTTTAAATCTCCAGTCGCAAAAAGTAATAAACCATTATCGGCGGTTGTTTTTAAGATAGAACATGATAAAGGACTGGGGAAAATGTGTTATCTGCGCATCTTTAATGGCAGCATCAAACCCAGGGAGCAAATAAAAAATGCCAGTCGGGTATTGACTCAAGACCAAAAAGTTGGACAATTAAAAATAAATTATAAGGGAAAATACCAAGATATAGATGAAATACGAGCAGGAGATATTGGTATTGTCAGCGGCTTGAGTGCTGCCAAGGTTGGTGATATTTATGGAGAGGTTGGTGCAATTCCTGCAATGTTAAGTTTATCAACGCCGATGTTAACCGTGCAAATCAAGCCCAAAAAAGATGCACAAGTTATGGAACTGGTGCAAGCTGTTTCGCAGTTATCCGATGAAGATCCTTTGTTAGCCATGCAATGGCTGCCCAATCTGCGGGAGTTGCATGTAAAAATTACGGGAACAATCCAAATAGAAATAATTCAAGCACACTTATTGCAGCGGTATGGTGTGGAAACAAAATTCTCCGAACCCTCAATAATTTACAAAGAAACACCAAGCGAGATGAGTTTTGGCTATGAATGTTATTGGATGCCAAAACCATGTTGGGCGATTTTAAAATTTAAAATAGAACCCGCTCAACGTGGCAGTGGTGTGGAATACAGCAGCGAGGTTTCAGTTAATGATGTGGCTGCCAAATATCAGAATGAGATTAAGCAGACCATTGATAAAGCCCTAGAACAAGGCATTAAAGGTTGGGAGGTCACTGATTGTAAAATTACCTTGGTTGAAGGCGAAGACCACAATGTGCATTCGCGTTCGGGGGATTTTATTATAGCCACTCCCATGGCAATAATGAATGGACTTACTGAGTCAGGAACAACTTTGTTAGAACCTATTTTATCCTTTTACATCTCTGCTTCAATGGACTTGCTGGGAGCCATTACCAGTGATATTACCAAAATGCGCGGAACATTCCACAGTCCTGATATTCAGGGAGAAAGTTTTACCCTAAAAGGCACAATACCGGCATCAACTTCGATGAACTATCCAATTAAACTGGCTTCGTTAAGTGGTGGAAAAGCGAAATATTCGAGCAAACTAGAATCCTATCAACCCTGTACAGACGAACAAGGACAAATCAGAGAATACCGTGGAATCAGCCCTCTTGATCGGGATAAATGGATTTTACAAGCGCGTAAAGCCTTGTAAATTCAAAGAATAAACATTTCCTCTAATACATCACACACTTGGATTTGAGTCGCTGGGTTGATAACTCCAAGTTTTGTAATGAGCCTGGATTTATCTATGGTTCTGATTTGGTCTAAGATGATAAGTCCTGACCTTCCTTTAAAAGTAACGGTAACGCGGCTATCAATTTTAAAGCCTTTGGTCGTCATTGGTGCAATGATAACCGTCGCTAGTTGTGATAATTCATTGGGAGACACAATTAAGCAAGGTCTTCTTTTGTTGATTTCACTGCCTTGTGTTGGGTTTAATTCAACCAGCCATACATCAAATCGTTGTGCAGAATTTACCATTGCCAGTCATCATCACTTGAGACAGGCGTGTCAAGCCATAGATTTTCTTCACCACTTAAGCGGTACTTACTTTGAGCTTCACGGATAGAGTTTTCCCATGAACAGCGAGGTTTATTTGTGGGCTTAATTAATAAGCCATCATCCGTAAGCACAAATTGAAGTTGTTGGTTGTTTAGATTGGCTTGTTTAATTAACGCTTTGGGTATTCTAACGCCTTGAGAGTTGCCAATTTTGATGAGTTGTACCATATAATTTTTTTGCTTTAAGGTAATCACATTGTAATTACTTTAACTTAATAAGTCAAACATTGGAAATCTCATCGTGATCCACTACCCAACGATCAATAATTTTTTGGCAAATCTGGGGGTGGTTGGTGATTAATTGTGCGGCAAGTGATTGTGCTTTCTTAAATAAGGGTTTATCACGTTCATAATCGGCTAGACGAAATTGCACTGCGCCTTTTTGTTTGCTGCCTAATAATTCACCAGCCCCGCGAATTTTCAAATCTTCTCGAGCAATAACAAATCCATCATTGGTTTTACGCATGATGTCTAGGCGTGTTTTAGCCACTTCTCCCAACGGCGCTTGGTACATTAAAACACAATGGCTTTTTTTATTGCCGCGACCGATGCGTCCACGTAATTGGTGCAATTGCGATAAGCCCAAACGTTCAGCATTTTCAATGACCATTAATGAAGCATTGGGCACATCAACTCCCACCTCAATAACAGTGGTTGCTACCAGTAAATCTAATTCATGAGATTTAAACTGGGTCATTATCTGGTTTTTTTTATCAGATTTTAAACGACCATGAACCAAACCAATGCGCAATTGTGGAAACCAGTCTTTGAGTTCTTCATAGGTATCAGTTGCTGCTTTTGAACGCAAAACTTCTGACTCTTCAATTAAGGTACAAACCCAATAAGCTTGTTCTCCTTGCTGGCAATTGGCTTTGATTCGTTCGGCAATCTGAGGCATTTTGCTGTTTGAAATAACTAAAGTGGAAATTTCTTGCCGTCCTGGAGGTAACTCATCAATAACAGAAATATCCAAATTGGCATAGGCAGTTTGTGCTAAGGTGCGTGGTATCGGTGTAGCGGTCATGATTAGCATGTGTGGTTGTAAAGCTTTAAATTGCCCTTTATTACGCAAGGCTAGTCGTTGGTGAACACCAAAGCGGTGTTGTTCATCAATTATCACTAAGCCCAAAGCATTGAATACCACCTCTTTTTGAAATAAGGCGTGTGTGCCAATAATTATTTTGACGCCTGCGGCAATTCTTTCTAAAACTTCCGTGCGTTCTTTGCCTTTAATCGCGGCGGATAAATAAACAATATCATCGTTATCAAACCACGTTCGGATTGTTTTATAATGTTGTTCTGCCAGTATTTCAGTAGGCGCCATCATGGCAGATTGGTGATTTTGTGTATAAGCTGCACTAATGGCAAGAGCGGCGACGACTGTTTTGCCGCTGCCAACATCGCCTTGAATTAGGCGCTGCATGGGATGGTTTTTTTGCATATCGTGGTAAATTTCACCGACAACACGCTGTTGTGCCGCAGTTAAAGCAAAAGGTAGTTGGGTTTTAAAAGTATCTATCTTATCTTGTGAAATAGGTAGCTCAGGGGCAAATACCTCTTGGGCTTTTGCCTTGAGCTGTTTCATTGCCAAAAGGTGGGCTAAGACTTCTTCAAGAATTAATCGTTGTTGGGTTTGGTGTTTGCTGGCTAATAAGGCATTGGTATCAGCATCAGCAGGTGGCTTATGCACATATATCAGGGCTTCTTTTAAAGTCGGCAAATTAAGTTTGTTTAAAATAGAATCGGGTAAAAATTCTTCCACATTAATTTCACCAGTCTTTAATAAAGTAATCACTTGGTTGATGGCTTTTTGGATGGTGCTTTGGTTTATGCCCTCTGACTTGGGATAGATGGCGGTTAATGAATCCTGTAAAGGCAATGGTTTTGTAAAATGGTGGTATTCTGGATGTAAAATTTCCATCATGTACTTACCATAACGCACCTCTCCAAAGGCGCGAACTTTTGTGCCAGCAATCATTTTGGCTTGTTGGGAATAGAAGAAGTTAAAAAACTTTAAGGCAATGGTGTTGGTGCCATCATCAATCTCACACACCAACATGGGTTTGCGTGAATTTATCTGGTAGGTTTTGACAATTTCTCCCTCGATTAAAGCCGTTTGCCCAAAGTTTAACTGATTAATGGCGGTGATTTTGGTCTTATCTTGGTAGCGAAGTGGTAAGTGAAACAGCAAATCAATGACATGCTTTATGCCAAGCAACTGCAACTTTTGTGCTGTCTTTTTTCCTATTCCTTTAAGTTCTGTTAATTTCATAAATTTAAAAATTGTTTAGAGGTCTTTGTAAAACTCATGGAACGTGTAAAGATCTCGTTTATATAACCCATTTAGGTTTATCGCCAAAATAGTTTACCAAAAAATCAATTAAACTCCTTATTTTTCGACTCAAATGTCGTGTTTGTGGGTAAATGGCATGAACGCCTGTAGTCCCTGTGCGGTGGTATTTGGCTAATATCTGAACCAATTCCCCTGATTTAATTTCTTTATAACTGATAAAATCGGGCGTACTAATAATACCTAAACCAGCTAATGCACATTGAGATAAATAGTCACCATTGTTTGAAACAATCGTGGTAGGAAGATTGATTTGCATTTTTTTACCATTCTCATCAATAAAATAATAAGTACCAGAGACATTGCGGTAATGTAACTTGTTGTGGCCATGCAATAAATCTGATGGTACATGAGGCGTTCCATGTTTTGACAAGTAATCGGGCGAGGCGACCAACAAGGTTTTAATAAAGGTAATTTTTCTTGCCATAAGGTTTGAATCATCGAGCTTACCCACGCGAATGGCTAAATCATAACCCTCATTGATTAAGGAAACCATGCGGTCATTAAAATCTATTTCAAATTTAATTTGAGGATGCAGAGCATTAAACGCATTAATTGCAGGTGCTAAATGCAACAAGCCAAAGGACAATGGCACGGCTATTTTAATTTTGCCCGCCAATGCGGTTTGTTTGTTTTGTAAACTTGCTTCGACTTCAAGCACATCATCAATGATGCGTTTGCATTCGTGGTAATAGGCTTTGCCATTATCGGTTAATATTAATGAACGTGTTGTTCTGTTTAATAAGGTAATACCTAAACGTGACTCTAAATTAGATAAGCGTTTGCTGATGGCTGATTTGGCAATAGTGAGTTGATTGGCAGCTTTGGTGATACTTCCAGCTTCGACAATCCTCACAAAGGCTTGCATGTCTTCAAATTTATTCATGAGTTTACTATCCAGTTCACCCTATAAATCCTTCATTTATGGGTTAAAAATGGTCATTTATGATTATAAAGTCACATTTTAAGCCTTTAACTGACGGATTTCTAGGAGCTTGTCCGAGAATAGGAATCGTAGTGAAGGAAAGATGGATTTAGGGCTATTTTTCGGTTTTTTGAGAAGAATAGCATCGCTATTTGCCGAGAAAAAGCGGAAAATAGCACAAATCCAGCTTTTCTGGAATAGATTATCTATTCTCGGACAAGCTCCTAGGGCAATCTGAACAGTAAAAAAGCAATTTTAAAACTCCCATGGGTAGTTGGCTTTAGCCAACAATAAAACCGAAGGTTTTAAAAAGCGTTGACTAAAGTCAACAACCCAATGGCTCCTCTTAAAAACAATTTTTTCTTTATTGTTCTCATAAAGAGAACTGTAAGTTCCTATTATGACTATTTATCATTTAAAAAGCAACGATATAATGGACACATTAAATAACTAAACGAATAAATATGAACAATAAAATCTTACATATTAATGCTAGCGCACAAACAGGCACATCACGTTCACGTCAACTTTCACAGCATATTGTGGATTTTTATAATCCTCGTTATGAACAAACTATTATTGAGCGTGATTTAAACCAATCTATTGCCTTTGTTGATGAAACCTGGGTTGGTGCGACTTTTACACCGGTTGAAGACCGCACACAAGAACAAGTGGACAAGTTAAATTTTTCAACCAACCTTGTATCTGAACTTAAGACAGTACAAACAATTATTATCGGCACACCGATTTACAATTTTACCATTCCAGCTGCATTTAAAGCATGGATTGATATGATTTGTCGTGTTGGTTTAACTTTTCACTACACAGATAGTGGTCCTGAGGGTTTACTTAAAGACAAAAAAGTTATTATCGCTATCGCCTCTGGTGGTGTGCCAATTGGCTCTGAATATGATTTTGCTT
Source organism: Lysobacterales bacterium (assembly GCA_026988115.1). GTDB lineage: Bacteria > Pseudomonadota > Gammaproteobacteria > Xanthomonadales > Marinicellaceae > NORP309. The sequence continues at coordinate 6,567 of JALSLV010000025.1, forward strand.
CGCCTTATTTGAAACAAATCTTCGACTTTGTTGGAATCAGTGATGTCACTATCATAGATACCAATGCTTTTGATTTAGAAATGAACAAAGATAGTATTCAAGCTCAACTCGCTGAGGTGTTGTCGTGATTGCCGAAAATTACGCCAAACAAACTCGCGAAGTATTGCAAATTGTTAATGGGCAAAAAACTGCCGATGGTGATGGTGTACAACTCACTCGCATGATTGGTTATCAGTCTTTAGATATGCTTGACCCATTTTTATTAATGGATGCTTTTGGCTCAGACAAACCAATGGATTATATCGGTGGTTTTCCTGCTCATCCACACCGAGGATTTGAAACCGTCACCTACATGTTAGCAGGCAAAATGCGCCACAAAGATAACGCAGGCAACCAAGGAGTCATCGAAGCAGGTGGTATTCAGTGGATGAGTGCAGGGCGAGGCATTATCCACAGCGAAATGCCAGAACAACAAGATGGTTTGCTTAAGGGTATCCAATTGTGGGTAAATTTACCCAAAGAAGACAAGTTTATGCAGCCCAAATACCAAGAATACGACAAACGCAGAATTCCATTCGAGCAAAGTTCGCATTATTCCATCAATGTCATTGCAGGCACAACGCTCAAGGGCACTCAGGGCATCATTCAAAACTCAAAAATAGCACCCATTTATTGGGATGTTAAGTTAGAAGAAGGCAGCTATTTTAGCCAAAACATACCACAAAGCCACAACAGCTTTATCTATGTTTTAGATGGTGAAATCGAAATTGGCGAATACCGCAACTCCGTAAAAAAAGCACAACTCGCCGTGCTTGATAAGGGCAATTTAATCACAATTATGAGTCAATCACATGCGCGATTTATCGTGGTAGCGGGCAAACCGTTGAATGAACCTGTTGCCCGTGGCGGTCCTTTCGTGATGAATACCCGTGAAGAAATTCAACAAGCCTTTAATGATTATCAAACAGGTAAATTCTGATGCACTACAAAAATACAAAAAACAGCTTCGGACTGATTACCATTGCCATTCATTGGCTCATGGCAGTTATCATTATCGGCATATTTATCCTTGGTAAATACATGGTGAGTTTGGATTATTACGATTCGTTCTATCACACTGGACCTTGGTGGCATAAAAGTTTTGGTTTATTGATTGCTTTTTTAGTGGTGTATCGCCTTATTTGGAAATTCACAAACCCTAAAGTATTGCCATTAGCAAGCCATAAAAAAGTTGAAATCAGCCTTGCCAAATTGGCACAAACACTCCTTTATATCAGTTTAATCCTCTGTTGCATCAGTGGAGTCATGATATCAACAGCCAAAGGGGCGGGCATCAGTTTTTTTGACCTATTCGAAATTCCTGCACTGATTGCCAAGGGGAAATCACAAGCAGAACTCGCAGGCGAAGTGCACTACTATGCCACTTACTCCTTAATAATTTTAGCCAGTCTTCACATGTTAGCAGCATTGAAGCATCATTTTTTAGATAAAGACAGAACCTTAATTAGAATTTTAAAACCTTAAAGAGAAAATATTATGAATATTAAAACAACATTATTAGCCTCAACAATGGGCACAATATTAGCCACAAGCACAATCGCAGCGGACTATAAAATTGACACCGATGGCATGCACGCTTCGGTGCTGTTCAAAATATCACACCTTGGCACCTCGTGGTTGCGTGGTGGATTTGATAAATTCGATGGCACATTCAGTTACGACAAAGACCACCCAAATGATGCCAAAATCAGCATGAATGTGGACACCACATCGGTCAACACCAACCATGCCGAACGCAATATCCACATCCAAGCACCGGGTTTACTCGACACCAAAGAATTTGCCAATGCCACTTTCAGTAGTACAAAATTTAATTGGGAGAGCGATAAAAAAGGCACCCTCACAGGCACGTTAAAACTACACGGAGTCGAAAAGACCGTTACCATGAATATTGAAAAAATTGGCGAAGGCAAAGACCCATGGGGCGGTTACCGAGTCGGATTTGAAGGCAAAATGACCCTCAAACTCGCTGATTATGGCATGACAAAAAACCTCGGCCCAGCATCACAAACTCTGGAGTTAATTGTAGCTATTGAAGGGGTTAGGCAGTAGAGTAATTTACTTTGAATTTACCCCAAAAGGATTTGGGGTAGTAAATAAACGAAGGTGAAAAAGTTCCCAAACTCACCTTTTTCGTAGTAGATTTTCTATTCTAGAACAAGCTGCTCCTAGCTTTGATGTTTTTGCCTTATTTCGATAAAAATAAAATAAAATACACCCAAAGCAAAGAAATAAGCTAACAATATTATAAAAACTGTTTGTGATAATAATCCTGACCATTTCAACTCGCTAAAACCTTTGAGTTCAGTTATATAGCGTGCGTATATTTTTGAAAACTCTTCAACGGGTTTCAGTATGAATTTATTTTGAATGAAATCATAATCATAAACTTGGTATTTATTCTTTATTTTCACTAATATTTCTGCTTCTTCATCTCGGTCAAGATTTACCATTCTCGGTAGATATTTTGGGTAAAAATAAGGGTAAAATGTATAGTTTCTGGCTTTTGTTGATAGGGTTTTGTCATGTACAATAATATCTTTGAGCAGAATGGAATTATCAATAGTTGAAATGATATCGGCATGAACCTGATGTCTGTGTTTTTTTTGGTGAGGTAATATTTTTAGCGTATACCGTTGGTTGGGCAAATCGGCAAGTGGGTGAATTAATTTTCCAAATTGATAGTGTACAATATTAAAACTTATATTACTGATGAAAAATATCGCCAGCCAAAACAGCAGTGGTGGATAAACGAGTATTTTGAATTTCATATAAGGAGAAACTCGTTTTAAAAAATCTTTGTATCTTGGATAGGGATTTTTTCGGTATTCATCGAGTTGCTTGGCTTTCCATGCGTTGATTTCATTTGAATGCAGTGGTGTTGCTTTTTTATTGGTTATTTTCTCTAAAGCTTGCAGTAATTGATTGCTTTGGTGGTAGTAATTACTTCTAATTTTTATGATTTCATTTGTCTTATTTGAAAGAATAAGATGTTTACCACTTGTGCTGTTTTTGCTGGCAGCATCGGCGAGAGCAATCAATCCGTTACCAATTCGATAGCCATAAGTAGTTGGCGCAGCACCAACTACGGGTTGTGTTGGTCCCTTTTGTAGTGACATGATGGCAATCCTTGTATCTCTTGTGATGGTGCAATGATTTATGGTGTAAAACAATCCTTTAATTGTGAGTTTGTTATTGTGCAGTATTATTTTACTTATATCTCGATTAAGCATCCAAATAATCAATGCAATCAGTGCTACATCAAAACATATTAAAAATATTAGACTGGCAAATGTATGCTTGTCGCTTACTATTGAGTTGCTGATAACCAGTACAAAAAGCAATGGCAGAATGACTGCTACCTTGATAATGATGCGTATGTGATTATTCGTTATATAGAGTTGTTCTTGCATTCTTTATTGCGATTTTGTTGGCATTAGGTAAGTTTTTTAACAAAATCTTGCATAATTGCTAAAAAATCACTGGCTATGTTGTCACGACGCAGTGTTTGTGTTTTCTTTCCACGAATAAAAATTAGCGCAGCAGGGCTTTCACCAGTGTCAGGTAAAGAAATACCAATATCGGCATGTTTACTTTCTCCTGGCTCATTGACAATACAGCCCATGACGGCGACACTCATGTTTTAAACGCCATTGTGGCATTTTTTCACTAAAATATAAAGAAAATATAAAAAACCATATAGAACTATAAAGTGAGTCATATTCATAACTCAAAAATTAATCTGATTTATTAACAGTTAGAATAGTTGAACCAGTTAGAGGACAGTCATCTATAAAGGAAAGTAATTTTAGTCAAAATTAATTTTTTGATAGGCTTTTACTTAGTAACTCTTGTGGATTTAGTAGAAATTCAGCTTTTTTGAGCTAATGCTTAGAAAAATACTGATTTTGGCTTATTTAAAACGCAAAGACCTATCACACTCAAAAAACGTATTTGAAAAACTTGTGAAAGTTATGCTATTCATCCAAATTATTTTACAAGGCCAAGTATGTGAATATTACAAGGAATTGATAAACTTTGTAGGAAAAAAAATTAAAAATCCTTTTGATTATTAACCCTTAGGAATAATATCAATTGTCAAATTTGCTTATGTTTGCTAATATATTGGTATACAGTATGTAATGGAGAGAAAAATGAATATTATCAACAAGTACTATTGTGGGTTAATTCTGCTATTGATTACTTTTATTTCCATCAGTGACAATCCAAATAGCAACCAATCGACGACACAAACAGTATTTGATAATGGATTTGAGACTCCTTATCTCATTCTAAATTCTCCAAAAAATCTTAGCACTTTTAATCACAGTGATGATTTAAGTACAAATCAGAATTTCCAATTAGGTATTAACTTTAGCACATTTATTGATTCTATTTCTTGGGAAATTTCAAAATCAGAAGGTTGTGATGAAAACTATAAAAATTGTAGCCCCATACAAATATTGCTAACAGGTACAGTAACCAATCTGGGCGCACCTGAACCAACAAAACAAATTGACTTTAGCGACTCATCAACATTTAACCTGATAAGAATTAAGGTATTTAATGCCAATGGTGATTCACATTTTGTTGAACATAAATTAATTATTGACAATATTGTTCCTTGCATTAATGATTTTACTAAAGCATCAGTGATAAGACGTCCGGCTCAAGTCAACATGGAATGGACTGCGCCAGCAAATGATTGTGGAAACAGTTCTTCAGGTGTTGCTACTAGTTATGATATACGCTACAGTCATTCACCAATCACTGATGCAAATTTTGCAATTGCTTGTAATCTTTTAGATATAGAAATAGATAATATTGTGCCAAATCCTTCTGTACCTGGCACATTGCAATCAGCTATTTTAAGAGGGCCGCATGGTGTTTTGTTATCAAACCCTTGCAAAGTAGTGCAACCTTTTATAAATAATAACAACCCAACTGATGTATTTTGGTACATAGCTATTCAAGCCACGGATCTTTATGGAAACAAATCTTTAATTACCAATGATTCAAGCATTGAAGTGACCTACGAAGAACTTTGGTTAAAACAATTAACCATTAGCATTGATAATAATGCACCGGATTTCTCTGGCATAAATACCGATTTTTTAACTCTAGATGGAACAAGTGTAGGCGATATTGATGGCGATGGAAATAAAGATTATTTAACTGGGTTTTTTACAATAAATAGTCATTGCCTTTTTTATGGCCATGCAATTAATGCCAATGAAACAATTGATACATTAACGGGCACAAATCACAGTTGTTTACTCAACCCAAGCGACCTTTTAGGTGGAAGCGCAATCGTTTCTAAAATGGCTTACCCGCAACGTTTGGGAGATTTAAATGCTGATGGATACGATGATTTTGGAATACATGGTGTGGAAACAAACGGTGGGACTGACTCGGGATTTTTTGCCATATGGCTTGGAAAGCCAACAGTAGGCAGAATCAATATTGCAATGGATGAACCTAATATAATTATAAGAGGAATAGTACATACAAGCTTAGGACCATATTCTGGTTCATGTTCAGCTGGTAACTTTGATGGTTTAAATAACACCGATGATTTTGTCATTGGAGAACCAGCAAATAACCAAGTCTATATAATTGCAGGAGATGCCAATTGGAATGCAACTACAACACACGTGGTTTATGATTTAACTACGCCTGCCGATATACAAACTCTAAATCCTTTTGTTATTAAATTTTTACCAAATATTTCGAATAACTTATTTGGAATTAGTTGTGCAACAGCTGATGATATATTGCCTACTCCTTCTTCTGGCACACCAAATAAAAAAGACCTTGCCATTTTACAAGAAGGTTCCGCTGATTCACGAGTCTTTATCTTTGCAGGAAGAGAATGGACAACTGGAATGACTGTGACTGTAAATGAAACACTTGTGATGGGAAGTGAATCACCTGAAGATTTAATATCTGTTAGATTACGTCAGGATTCTATTGGCTTAAAAATTGGGTTTGGGTCTGGCTTAATGGGTGGTATCGATTTTAATCAAGATGGTATTTCAGAGTTTGTTGTTGCTCATAGTAATAGAGGCCTTGGTGATGGCGACGGTAAAACTGTCTTTATCTTTGATGGATCGACTATTGCTTCATTTACAGGTGAAGATTTGCGAATAGAAGGCGTTACCAATTTAGATGAATCTTGGATAAGCCCCAGAGGCACTATCCTAATAAATGATGATAGTGCCTACTCCATTGCAGCAACAAATTTAGATGGCTTGTTGTCAACAAATGGTGAGCCGAAAATGGATATACTATTAAACTCTAGTGACAAAGTTGATTTCAGATTCAATCATGAGTGGCCATCAAATGGGTTGGAAATTTTTGATTTCCCAGTCAATGATGGAACAATAATAAATGTGAATTTCCCGATGAACAATTCTTTTTCAACAGGTCGTTGGATTGAAGCAAATGCTGATATTGTAGGAGCTGATGGCGTGCCTGATATCATAACGGGTTCTGCAAAAGGAGAAATTCTAATCACATATTAAAAACACATCAACACCACAATTCTTCATTGGATTAATCTGTGTTGCGAGCGACCACAAACAACCAATCAGATAATCGGTTGATAAAAACTATCAACAATGGGTTAAACTCATGATTTTGACTGGCTTTAACCAAGACACGCTCTGCCTTTCTACAAATACTGCGAGCCATGTGAATTCTAGCGGTGAGTTCACTGCCTGTGGGAAAAACAAAATTACTTAATACTGGGAGTTTTATGTTGTTGTATCTTAAACAGGGACATATATGAACGCCCCCTTTAGGTCAAGTCCTATTTCAGGATTTACATTAAGTTTTGAGTGGGATAAATCCCACTTACCAATAAATATCAAATTCTAACCTGCAGCTCTACTTGGCAGAATAGCATCTTACTGGTTAATTGTATATGTGTGAGTAAGCACCACCAACAGATGGAGTATGGTCATGAGTTGAGTAAAGCACTCTTTTTCTATGCGTTCCTTCGCACCTTCTTTGTGACCTTTACTTTATGCTTTTGATTTATTCTTTAACTAAAACAACTTTACCATTACGTTGTCCGCTAGCAGCTTCGGCGACGGCTTGTTTGATGTCTTTAATTGGGTAAGTTGCATGAATCGGGGTAGAGAGTTTGCCGCTGGCAATTAAACCAATTATAGTGCTAAAGAGTTGTTTTTGTTGTTCTGGCGTTGCTGTTTTGAACCACTTGGCTAACCAAAAACCACGAACGGTGATGTCTTTGAATATGATTAGTGTAGGTGCGATTGAACAGGGTTCACCACTCATGGCACCATAGTTGACCAAGGTTACACCTTCTGCTAGTGTTTCGCCTAAACGATGTGTTGCCATGCCACCTACCGCATCAATGCCTAATTTAATTTCAGCAGAGTCGGTCGCAGTTTTAACTCTTTGAGCAAGGCTTTGTCCTTCAATGACTCCATCAACCAATACCACATCGGCTCCTGCATCGAGCATGGGCTGGATTAATGACTCTCGGCGAACGATATTGACGGTTTTTATACCACGAAGTTGCGCCAGTTTGATTAAGTAAGAGCCAACTCCAGAATTTGCCGCATTTTGTATGACCCAATCACCTGCTTGCAAGTCAACAAATTCACTAAGCAATAAAGACGCGGTTGGAGGGTTGATTGTTATCATGGATAATTGGATGGGATCAACGCCATTAGGCAGTGCGATTAGTGATTTGGCATCTGCAACAATATGCGTTGCCCAGCTACCAACACCAATAGGTATCAATACCGTTTGACCAATGGCTGGTTCAGTTGTATTGGAGCCGTGTTCAACGACTTTTGCCACGCCTTCATTTCCGCCAACCGCTGGTAGCGGGGGTAGAATTCCGTATTGACCCGTTAAAGTCAATACGTCTGACGGATTGATGGGGGCTGCCAGCATTTCTAGCATTACTTGGCCTTCTTTTAATTCAGGCTTGTCACATGTGATTGCTTCGATGACGTCTTGCGGGATAGGACCGCGCGTTTTGTATTGGGCTTTTAACATCTTGTAACTCCTAAAATAGTGTATTTGCTTAGCACAACTAATAAACTACCGAACCGATAGAGTTCTTTTAGTTAAGAAGCAAAGCTTTTGTGAGTGAACATTCTAACATATCACTTTAATCTTAACTTACATACATGAAGTAGATAGGGATTTATTTGTGCAAAAGCCTCACTAATTATTATTTTTAATTTATAAGCTTTTTTGGATGTGAGGGTGTTATCATAGTAAACTTTATAAAATTCTAGGTGATTAGGTCGTAAATTTAATGAAAATATTTGGTAATATTCTGGGAGTTGGAATTGTTTTGATGATTGTTTTAAGTTTTGTGGCAATTGGACTGCATACTTTTTTTAACTTCACTTCTATTCCAATGCAAGAGTTGATTGTTTATCTGCACAGCAGTATTTTTATGTTGGGTATTGTTTATGCTTATGCTCATGATAAACATGTGCGCATTGATATTTTTTATCAAAACAAATCAACGCTTGTAAAAAAGCGCATTAATTTTTTTGGTACTTTATTTTTACTCATTCCTTTTAGTTTGTTTCTTTTTTATGCTTCTTATAACTATGTCGTTTCGTCTTGGTCAAAATTGGAAGGTTCTGCCGAGCCAGGTGGGTTGCCGTTTGTCTATGGTTTGAAATCATTGTTGTTGATCTTACCGGTTTTGCTTATAGCAACGGCCTTGGTTCGCCTATGGAGAAAACGCTGATGGAAGCCATGTGGGCATTGAGTTTGTTTTTTGTGGTGGCGGCAGTTTTATTGATTGGTTTTCCTGTGGCATTTACCTTGGGTGGCGTTTCTTTGTGGTTTGCCTTAATTGGTTATTTTGCTGGCTGGTTTGATACATCTTTTGTCATGGCAATGCCAAACCGTGTTTTTGGCATCATGACCAATGTGACATTAATGGCAGTGCCTGTTTTTGTGTTTATGGGCTTAGTATTAGAAAAAGCCAAATTAGCCGAATCTTTGTTGGAAAACATGACCGCTTTACTTGGTGGAGCCAAAGGCGGTATGGGTTTTGCTTTATTAATTGTAGGTACTTTATTAGCTGCCAGTACTGGTATTGTTGGTGCAACGGTTGTGACGTTAAGTTTGCTTGCTTTGCCAGTGATGAAAAAAAATGGTTACGATGAATCTTTGAGTGCTGGTACTATTTGTGCCACAGGAACATTAGGACAAATCATACCACCATCCATTGTTTTGGTACTACTTGGTGATGTATTATCCAATGCTTACCAGCAAGCGCAAATTGACATGGGTGTATTCTCACCCAAAACGGTGTCTGTTGGTGATTTATTTGCTGGCGCCATTATTCCAGGGTTTGTTTTGGTCGGATTTTATGCTCTTTATTGGGTTTACATCATTATTAAACACCCGCATAAAGCACCCGCCACCAAGACTAAATTAACTAAACCCATGAGTCAAATATTGGCTTCATTATTGCCCCCTTTGTTTTTGATTGTGGCTGTTTTGGGTTCTATTATTTCAGGTATTGCTTCACCAACAGAGGCAGCATCTGTTGGTGCGGTTGGCGCAGTTTTCTTAGCATTTCTCAACAAGCAAATGTCACAATCTGTGCTGTTAGAAATTGGGCGAGAAACGGTGAAAGTTACCGCTATGATTTTTATGATTTTGATTGGAGCGGCTTTGTTCTCTTTAGTCTTTAAAGGCTTTAATGGCGATGTTATCGTTCGTGATTTCCTTACTGATTTACCAGGTGGTAAATTTACTGGTTTTGTTGTTGTCATGCTGGTGATGTTTTTCCTTGGCTTTATTCTTGATTTTATTGAAATTACCTTTGTTATTATTCCTATTGTTGGTCCTATTTTGTTATCCCAAGGGTTTGATCCTGTGTGGTTGGGCATAATGTTTGCTATTAATTTACAGACTTCATTTTTGACACCGCCTTTTGGGTTTGCGTTGTTTTACCTCAAAGGGGTGAGCGATATTGATTCTAAAAAACTCTATAAAGGGGTATTGCCCTTTATTCTTATTCAAATACTGGTACTGATATTACTCACATGGCAACCAAAACTTACTTCCTTAATTTCATTCTAATCTGCAGTAGTTTTCAACTGTTTGCTCAATCTGATGAACAGTTGTTATCCGATTGGACGAAAAAAAACGAACTTTTATTATTAAAAAATAATGACATTATCGAATCTTCTTGGTTTCAAGAAGCCTGTTTGGATTTGGCAAAACAATTGGAATTGACTCAAATTAAGCAATGTCAATTGCTCGATTCAACAAGCATCAATGCTTTTGTGTTTAATAATGGTCATGTGTATTTTACTAATTCTATGATGCGTTTGATCAACAATAAATACCAATGGGCTTCGATTCTTGCTCATGAAACGGCACACCTTGTTCTGCAACATTACCTTAAAACCCTCAAAAAGGTTAAGAAACCTGGTTTCTTTTTTCCGAAAAGAAAAATTAATAAACGCCTCAAACAAAATGAGCTTGAGGCAGATGAATGGGCAAAAAATAAATTGCTTGAGTTTAAAATGGATGCCAATCAAATATATTATTTTCTTAAGCGAGTAGAAAGTAACAGGAGCAAACCAAAAAACAACACCCATTTGAAAGCGTCAAAACGAATACAAGTACCTAAAAAGGAAGAATTAATTGATGAGCCATTAATTAACTCATTAAAAAAGATTCTATTATTATCTTCAAATTGACACTCATCAAGTATTTTTTAACCCTGTGAAACTAAAATGGGTACAATATTATTTTGAGGAGATTATCATGGAATTATTTACTAGAATATTTGATAGCTATGTCGGCATACTAAGTCTAGGTGTTATTTTATTTATGCTTGGCATGTTTGTTTGGTTTTATAAATTTTTCACCAAAAAAATTGCAGAAGAAGATCAGGCGCGTAATAATAAGCATTAAGAACTCATGTGTGACAATGATAGTTGTCACGCATGAAATCAATCTAAAAGCCCATGGTTTTAACTAAGTCTTTATAATGGATTGGACCAACTCGTTTGGATACTTCAACTCCTTGTGGATTAAAGATTATGGTTGTTGGTAGGCCACGAGTGTTTTTTCTTGAAAAATTAGTCGGTTGATAAACATTGGCTCGAACTATTGGGTAATTGATTTCGTATTCGAAAACAAAATCCTCTATTTTTGAATTATCAGCATCTTCATTGTTAATCCCAATTATCTCAATTTTATCGCCAAAATCTTTTTTAAACTGAACAAAATCAGGAATTTCTTTGCGACAAGGTGGGCACCATGTAGCCCAAAAATTAGCCACCACCCATTTGCCACGATAATCCGATAATTTAATTTGTTTGCCTTCTAAATTTGGGTAGCTAAACTCAAAAGCATTTGGGTCTTGTTTTGGGGCGGCCATTTTAGCAGTAACCTTCTGCTCAACGTTTTTGGTTTTTGATTCAACTTTTGAGTTGTTTTCTTGTTGATTGCATGCGGCTAAAAATAACACACATGAAAAGAGACTTAATTTAATTGTCATTATTGTTCTCACTATTTTTAAATACGGATTTTACCGATTGTTTCATGTCAGGAAATATCTTAGACCAGATATTTTTCAAAAAAGGTTCAAAAAGTTCAAAGTTTTTGGTGGCATTTAGCGGCAAACTAAAACGCCCCATTGTGTATAGTTTGCCAATACTAATACTATCCAAATCCCTAAGCAAGACATAATCGCCGTCTTGATTGGTTTGAATGATTTTGTTTTCTTCCAACCAGTCGAGTTGTTCATGTAATTCGTCATCAGGAACTTTTTCAAGTCGATTGAATATTTCTGTAATGGTGATTGTCTTGCCTTTTTTACTGGCGTGCCATAACTGGTAAAGTATGTCTAATACAACCAAAAAACGTTGGTTGCCCGAATATTCTTGCACATGCCCTCGCCATCGAGATGTTTCTAGGGTTGCCGCAATCGTGCCTCCAAGCAAGATTATATTCCATGACAGGTAAACCCAAAATAAGAAAATAGGGATAGTTGCTAAGGTACCATATACACGTTGATAACTTGGAAAGGTGGTAATATACCAAGCAAAGCCTCGCTTTGCCATTTCAAATAAAACCGCTGCAACCACAGCACCTATGATAGCGGATTTCCAATTCACCTTGCGGTTTGGCACAATTAAATAGATTAGAAAAAATCCAAAGGTTGATGCCATTATGGGTAAAACCTTCAACAAATAAATTTTAATTCCTGCTAGACCTGAATAACTAAACATATAGGATGTTAAAGCTAGACCACCACCCACAAGTAAAGGTCCCATGGTCAAGACCGTCCAATACATGACGATTTTCTTTATCACATTGCCCGAAGGTTTGGCATCCCAAATGCGGTTGAGTGCTTTTTCCATGGTGTACATCATCATAATGGAGGTGACAAACACAAACAAGGACATGCTCAGTTTTAAATTGCGTGATTTTTCCACAAAGCCATTAATGTATTCTTGCACCACTTCGCCTGATGTCGGCACAAAGTTGGAAAAAATGAAATCCTGAATCTGGCTGCTAACATTGCCAAATTGAGGGAAGGCAGCAAAGATAGTGACTAAAACCGTCATAAAAGGCACAAGCGATAATAAAGTGGTATAGGCAAGAGATGATGCAGATAACGATGTCTCGTTTTCAACAAAACGTTTGCCGACTTCTTTTATGAATCGCCTGAAGGTGTCAATTCTTAATTTTAGCACATAAACATCCTATGCAGTTCGGCACCTGGATTGTCTTTACGCATAAAAGCTTCACCCACTAAAAATGCATTGATGTTATTTTGTTGTAACATCTTCACGTGTGCAGTTGAATGAATACCGCTTTCACTGATGACAATTCTATCGTTTGGAATTTCTTTGGCTAAATCGACTGAAGTTTCGAGTGATGTTACAAAGGTTTTTAAATTTCGATTGTTAATGCCAATGAGTCGAGCGGGTGTTTTTAACGCCCGAACCAATTCATCGTGGTTATGGACTTCCATTAAGACATCCATTCCTAATTCTTTAGCTAAAAGGGTTAACTCGTACAATTGTGGATCAGCTAATGCCGCAACAATTAATAACACACAATCTGCACCCAGTGCTCGTGATTGATAGACTTGCCAGGCATCAATAATAAAGTCTTTACGTAAAACAGGGATAGATACAGCCTCGCGTGCTTGTTGCAGGTATTTATTACTTCCCTGAAAATAATCCCTGTCTGTTAACACCGACAAACAGGCTGCTTCTGCTTTTTCATAGGATTGTGCAGCAGTGACCGCATCAAAATTTTCACAAATAAGTCCTTTTGATGGCGATGCTTTTTTAACCTCGGCAATGACCGCGGGCTGACCTATTTCTAATTTGTTTTTAATGGCCTGATAAAATCCTCTGCATTTGGGCATATCTTGCACGCATTGAGTCAGTTCTTTTAGCGACTGTTGTTGGCAACCGTCTTGTACTTCTTTAACTTTAGTAGTTATAATTTTGGTTAATATGTCACTCATCGCTAAATCCTTGTGTTATTGTTATCAGTTCATTCATTTTCTCAAGGGCTTTTCCTGAGAGCAAAACCTCTTGTGCCAGCTTAACGCCATCACTCATGTTAGTGGTTTTTCCAGAAACATAGATAGCCGCGCCTGCATTTAATGCCAAAATATCCGCTCCAGCTCCTTTTCCTGTGGTAAAGGCAGCTTTAATGAGTTCTAAACTTTCTAAAGAGTTTTTAACAATTAACTCAGAAACGTCCTGCGTTTTAATACCAAAATTTTCAGGTTTAATGGTTAACTCAGCAATGTGACCATTTTTTAATTCAGTGACATAAGTGGGTGCAGCTAAGGAAATTTCATCCATGCCATCATGCGAAAAAACCACCATCACATGACGAGAGCCAAGGTTTTTTAACACACGGGCAGTTTTTTTCATCCAATCCTTGGCAAAAACACCCATAACTTGGTTGGGAGCTTCTGCTGGATTAGTTAGTGGCCCGAGTAAATTAAAAAAGGTGCGCAGTCCAATTTCCTTACGTGGAGCCACGGCATATTTTGTCGCTGCATGATGTGCTGGCGCAAATAAAAAGCCAATGCCGCATTGTTTAATGCATTGTTCCACTTGGCAAGCCGTCAAATTAAGGTTGACTCCTGCTGTTTCTAACACATCAGCTGACCCCGTGGTACTGGAAACAGAGCGGTTTCCATGTTTTGCAACGGTACAACCCGCAGCAGCTGCAATAATAGCAGCTCCTGTTGAAACATTAAACAAACCAATACCATCGCCGCCAGTGCCGCAGGTATCAACAATATAATCATCAGTCACTTTGACCTTAGTGGCTCGATTACGCATCACTTTTGCCGCCTCAGTTATAGTTTGGACGGAATCGCCATTTATCTTGGATGCCATCAATAAAGCACCAATTTGTGCTTGAGTAGCATCTCCATCCATAATTTGATTCATCACTTGGGTCATCAAATTTTCTGGTAATTGTTCATTTTCACCTAAAATTGCCAAGGCTTTTTGTATTGCACTCATAAAGTCTCATATTATTTATAAATTAATACAACCGATAGTAAAACATCAGTTAAAAATAATAAATAAAATGTAATAATTTAAGTGGATTTGGTTCTTTATATAGTAACGTGAATGGTGTTTTTTTGTAATGTGATTAATTTGTGATTATTTACAATTGATTTTTTATCATAATGCTCTCCAAGATGTCATTGACACAATTTTAAAAGTTAAAAGAGGAAATCTCATGATTAAAAGTAATAAAACATACCTGACAATAAGCCTATTGGCTTTTGCTTTAATGGTGTTCACTTCGATTGCACAGAGTTCAAATTCACCATTTGCTCAAGTAGACAAAAATCAAACGTCTTTTGTGGTCAAAGGTGAAAAAGGCAAGTGCGGTGAAGGCAAGTGTGGAAACAATAAGCCAGCAAAGGCTGCAGCCACAGAAACCACCCAAGAAGAACCAGCTGAAACCACGACTGAAAAAAATGCGGTGAAGGCAAGTGTGGAGATAAAAAAACTGAAAAGAAAAAAGATAAGAAAAAATGTGGTGAAGGCAAGTGTGGATAAATGATAAAAACGGTACTTTTGGTGCCGTTTTTTATTTTTTACTAAAAAGTTAAAGCCAAATAGAGGATTTTCATTAAATTATATGTCAATATAGTAACAGTATTTAACGATACCAATTTAAAAACAAAACAAGAGGAGTACCAAGCAATGAATAAAACAATAAAATTATTAATGACTGCATTAGTGTTGATGGTTGCAATTTCAGTAACCAGTTGTACAAACAAATCAACGGCTAAAGCAGATGCTGATAAATCAGCTGAAGCGGCAACAACTGCAGTGTCAGGAAAGTGCGGTGATAAAACGGCAAAAGGCAAGTGCGGTGACAAAGCTGCTAAGAAATGTGGTGACAGTAAAAAGTGTGGCGACAAAGCAGCGGCTAAGAAATGCGGCGAAGGCAAGTGTGGCGACAAAGCAGCTAAGAAATGCGGCGAAGGCAAGTGTGGCGACAAAGCAGCTAAGAAATGCGGCGAAGGCAAGTGTGGCGACAAAGCAGCTAAG